>CALBJU010000324.1 GCA_937893205.1 uncultured Bacteroidota bacterium | reverse complement strand
AAGCTGCACCGCGAGCATGGGCTGATGACGCTGTCCGAGGGCACCATTCCATTGAGGCGAATTCAGGCCTACATCATCCGCACGAATCCACTGATGAAGCGATTCGGGTGGTACCGATTGGAGCTTCAGACGATGGGAATTGATCTGAAACAGAAGGGCTTCCAGGTGGCGGCTCCTCTGGCCACGATGGAAGAAGTTGAAGGCATAATCTCGTCTCTCGGAGGGATGACCGTGCCCAGCGAGTGGCAGCCCGTTTCAAGACTCACCGTGCGCCGATTCATTATTCGGAACGCCGTAGCCCTCGGAGTGGTCATCGCCAGTGTCTGGTGGTGGTGGCAGGGGATCATCTGGGGGGTGGCACTGCTACCTCTCATCGTGCTCCTGGCAATATTCCGTTATCGAAATATGGGGTATAGTGTGAGCATGGGCGAGTTGGCGGTGCGCAAGGGAGTGTTCAGAAAACACGTATGGCTGATTCCAACACCCAAGATTCAGACGTTTTCGCTGACGGAATCCTTTTTTCAACGGCGACTGGACCTCAGTACGGTCTACGTCGATACTGCCGGAGCTTCGCCTGTTTCTGCAGCTGATATCGTAGACCTTCCCGAAGAAGCGGCGACCCGGTTGATTCAGGGGGTGTATCTCGAATTCAATCCCGACTGAAATGCGGGTGTCATCCTATAGAATGTTCTTCAGGAGATCTGCGGGCCGGGGTGTTCAGCGGATTTGGCGGGCTCAGGCCACTCAGGGGATTCGGCGGCTTCAGGCCGATTCGGTTTCTGGCTTGGAAGTCCGTTGCCTGAGAGAGCATAGCCCCAGATAAAGAATCACAGGGATCGTTTTTCTCTTGGCGGGTCCTTGAAGATCTATCGTGGTCCAGCCGATTGACAGTGTCCAGGCAGCAGGTCCTATCCAAGAGACCCACCATGGCATACGAGCAAAGAGAAAGGCGAACAGTTTCGCGGCCAGCTGAGATCCAATAATCTTACCGATCGTCCCGAAGATGATCGTCTTGATGAGTCCCTGAACGATTACATAGTTAAATGCCTCGATCAGCATGGGTAGCGCGAATACGCCAGCCGAACGCTTGATGAACGCAGCGGCTTTTTCTCTTTCGACTCCCAGGTCTTCGAGCATCTTCTGCTGCTCTTCCGGGCTCAGATTGGCGAACTGTTTTGTCGCGTAATCGGTCGCAAGTTTTTCGACCATTTCACGATCTGACCCCAGAAGGGGAGTATCCAGATCGAGGGTACGAGCCACGTCTCGAACGATTTCCTGGAATGTCACACCACTGTCAGATCCCGAGAGGGAGCGAAAGACATACATAATCTCCGAACTTCCGAGATAACGGATTGAAGATTCGAAAGCCGCCTCAACGGTCTCCCGATTTTCGGCAGAATCCTCTTCCTCCAGCAGCGTGACCAAGTCATCAAACTGGCTGTCTTCGTTCTGATTTACGGGACTTTCCATGATTTCGGTCAGAAACCGATAATCTGTGGGTGTCAGGACGGAGAGCAGTTCAGTCATGATGAAAGCGCAGCGGCCCCGGAAGGAGCCGTGCGGCGTAAAGGAGCATGAAATTTCGTCCTCCGTCGTACGGAGCTGACTTAGGGTTAGTTACGAACAGCGGGTGGATTCGGCGATCAGGGAATTCCCAATATCTTGTGCATTTGAAGGCTAAGCCTCCATTTTGGGTTGTTTCGGCAGTAATCGACGGCTTCTCTGGTGAAGCGGTCGATGTCGGCACCATCCATTGGTTGCAGGAAGAAATGGTCGAATTCGAGGTTCTCAAATCGCTCAGGCCGGGCTTCAGGCTGAAACCACACCAACTTGAGCTCATTGCCACTTCGCTGCACTACTGGTGCATCTTTTTTGGGCGAAACGCAGATCCAATCGATTCCCGAAGGCGCGGAGATAGTCCCGTTGGTTTCCACAGCAATTTCGCACTCTTGATCGTGAAGGGCGTCGATGAGCGTAACGTCGAGCTGCAGCAGTGGCTCTCCGCCCGTGCACACCACGAAGGGGTGTCCGGCGCCAATTTCCTCTTTCCATAGGCCCCCTACCCGTTCGGCGAGATCGAAGGCAGTCTTGAATTTCCCCCCTCCCGGTCCATCCGTGCCTACAAATTCGGTATCGCAGAACGAACATACCGCCGCCGAGCGATCCTGCTCGCGCCCGGTCCAGAGATTGCATCCGGCAAAACGAAGAAAGAGCGCCGTGCGGCCGGTGTGATAGCCCTCGCCCTGCAGCGTGCAATACATTTCTTTGATCGCGTAAGCCATTCTTTGGGTAGGCCGATTTCGTCAGCCCTTCAATTCAGTTCAGTGTAGATTTGGGAGAACGCTTTTCACAGATAAAATATCCACATCATCCATTATGCAGGTTCAGGGTAACACATTCATTGTAACGGGGGGAAGCTCGGGACTGGGAGCGGGCACGGCAGAGCGGCTGGTTGAACTGGGCGCAAACGTAATTATCGCGGACGTCAATGAGGAGATGGGAAGCGCAAAGGCGGCTGAATTAGGTGAACGAGCCGTTTTCGTGGAGACCGATGTGACGAGCGAAGAAAGCGTCCAACGGGCAATCGATACCGCGCGCGATCAGTTTGGCTCCCTGGAAGGGGCCATCAACTGCGCCGGAATTCTGATCGCGCGCAAAACCGTTGGCCGCGGCGGCGCGCATGACCTCGAGGGATTCACACGCGTGATCACCGTAAATCTGATTGGGACCTTCAACGTGATCCGACTCGCCGCCGCGGCCATGTCAGAGAACGAGCCCACTGAAGAGGGTGAGCGCGGCGTTTTGATCAACACGGCCTCGGTGGCTGCCTATGAGGGACAGATGGGCCAGGCCGCATATTCGGCATCCAAGGGCGGGGTTGTCGGAATGACCCTCCCTATTGCGAGGGACCTGTCTCGCAACGGAATCCGCTGCATGACGATTGCGCCGGGCATCTTTGAAACACCCATGGTCGCCGGCATGCCCGATGAGGTCCAGGAATCACTCATCAGCCAGATACCATTCCCCAAGCGCCTCGGGAAAGCATCCGACTTCGCCTTTCTAGTCCAGCACATTCTAGAAAACGTGAAGCTGAATGGAGAGGTCATCCGTCTCGACGGGGGCGTCCGGATGGGGCCTCGCTAAGCAAGATCTTCAGATCCGACGGCGTCTCGAGCCACCCCTGGCCGGGCAACCCTCAGGTAAGCCAGCGAAATACCCGGTTCAGCAGCGAAGTCTGACTTCCATACGGAGGATGAAGTGGTCTCAGAAGCCATGATCCCCACCGGCGGCGCAGCAAAACCTGCCCATTGGAAAACGCCTTGAACCCGGCCTCCCCGTGAGAGCGACCAATACCTGAGTTGCCTTCGCCGCCAAACGGACCGAATGGCTGTACAAACTGCAGAAGCGTGGCATTTACGCAGACGGCTCCTGTCCGGACGGAGGAAGAGAACGTCCTGGCGACGTCCTTATTCCGCGAAAACACGTAAGTCGAAAGCGGAGGAGGTCTCGATAGAATTTCCTCGAGTGCTTCTTCCATCGAAGCGACCGGCAGGATGGGCAGGATGGGGCCGAAAATTTCTTCGGTCAATAACTTCGCCTCGGGGGGCACTCCTTTCAGTACCGTAGGAGGGACCAGGCGCGAAGCAGCGTCCAGTTCGCCCCCGACGATGATCGTTGCACCACCAGTGAGCGCTTCATCGAGCATCTCACGTTGCCGCTCAAAATGTTTGTCCGCGATGATCCGCGATACCTTCTCCCCGACATCTTCGGATCCATACGCACGGGACAGTTCGACTTTGATGTTTTCAATCAGCTCATCTTGGACACTCTCATCCACCAGCACATAGTCCGGTGCAATGCACGTCTGCCCTGAATTGGAAAACTTTCCGAAACAGATTGCCCTCGCGGACTCAACCAGATCGGCCGAGGCATCCACGTAGGCCGGCGATTTACCGCCCAGTTCGAGCGTAACCGAGGACAGATGTCTGGCGCCCGCAACCATGACGATTTTTCCGACTCGAGGATTGCCCGTAAAGTGAATGTGCCGAAACGGCAGG
>CALBJU010000323.1 GCA_937893205.1 uncultured Bacteroidota bacterium | reverse complement strand
CACTCGTATCGGTTTACGGAATTTCCTGGTTATAAAGAATCCCGACACACTTCGCCAGATTTCCCGAATAGTGTAAAATCCACCGACTCCACCAATTACACAGCTGCTTAGAGTCTGTCCGAGAAGTTCATGTTTTTAAACATAGCTTTCTCGACATCAAGCGAATTGACGCCAGGAGGAGGAAAGCTCGGGCGGTTCTGGTCCGGTTCTCAAAATCCTTTGCGAGACGGCGGCATCTTCCGAGCCATGCAAAAGTTCTTTCCACGACCCATCTTCTGGGGATGATTTCAAAGCCGACCGTTGTATCTGATCGTTTGACGATTTCAGTTTCCAGGTTGGGCAAGATTTTCTTCTGCGCCTGCCCGAAAATCGGTCCCTGGTATCCGCCATCGGCAAAAAGTTTCTTCAGAAATGGAAACTGGCCGAACAGGGTTCCAAGGACCAGGATGGCGCCATCCCGGTCCTGAATACTGGCCGGATGGACCACGGCGTGAAGCAGGAGCCCTACCGTATCGACAAGGATGTGGCGCTTCTTCCCCTTGATTTTCTTACCCGCGTCATAGCCTGACGGATCGATGCAGGCCCCCCTTTTTCCGCGCCTTTGACACTCTGAGAGTCGATGACGCCCGCTGTCGGGCTCGCCTCGCGCCCCATCGCTTCGCGGCATTTGACGTAGAGCGCATGGTGGATGCGATCCAGCGTCCCGTCATAGTCCCAAAGGTCAAAATATTCGAACAACGTGCTGCGAGGCGGGAGATCCTTGGGCACGGCACGCCATTGGCAACCGGTGCTCAAGATGTACATCAGGCCGTTCACAACTTCACGAACATCGACGCTCCGCTTGCGGCCGCCACGCTTGGCCGGGGGGATCAATGGCGCAATATGCCCCCACTCCTCATCCGTCACGTCACTCGGATAACGAAGCTTGCTGCGATCATAGGAACCACGGTTTTCTGATGTCCACATCCGTCTTATCCTCCATGGAGCGATAAGACCCTTGAATCACAGATCACTCATATGATTCAATAACTTTCCGGACGGACACTAAATCTCTCGGAATTAAAGAAAATAACAATTAATTTCCCAGATTTCGAAACCCAAAAAGCAATCGCCCACATCCTCGGTACTTTAGACGATAAAATCGAACTCAATCAGAAAATGAATGAGACGTTGGAGGAGATTGCCAAGGCGATTTTCAAATCATGGTTTGTCGATTTTGATCCTGTCCGCGCGAAGATGGAGGGACGTCCCACCGGACTACCAGATGATGTCAGTGACCTATTCCCTGATGATCTGGTTGATAGCGAAATTGGCGAGATACCGAAGGGATGGGATGTATCGATTGTCAGCGATTTCGGTAATGTTGTGTGCGGGAAAACACCCTCAACCAAAGACCCTGAGAACTTTGATGGGGTTTATCCGTTTATCACGATCCCTGAT
>CALBJU010000322.1 GCA_937893205.1 uncultured Bacteroidota bacterium | reverse complement strand
CTGAGATTCAAGCCAAGGCGATTCTCGAACTCCGCCTGCACCGCCTGACGGGCCTTGAGCGGCAGAAAATTGAGGATGAGTATGCGGAAGTCCTGAAGGAGATCGCGCGCCTGAAGGAGATTCTGGGCGACCAGGGCTTGAGAATGGCCATCATCAGGTCCGAACTGCTGGAGATGCGCGAGAAATACAGCGATGAACGCCGAACGGAGATCGACTATACGGGTGGCGGGGACATTTTCATCGAGGACCTGATCGAAGATGATCAGATGATCGTTTCCATTTCCCATCAAGGACTGATCAAGCGAACCAATTCCGCGGAATACAGAGCTCAGGGACGGGGTGGAATAGGCAAGCGCGGCGCCGCGATGAGGGATGAAGATTTTATTGAGCATCTTTTTGTCGGTAATAATCACGACTACCTGCTCTTTTTCACCGATCAGGGGCGTTGCTACTGGCTTCGTATCTACGAAATACCAGAAGGAAGCCGGGTCAGCAAAGGACGATCGATACGCAATTGCATCCAGATAGGCCCTGATGACCGTATTCGAGCCATTCTCCCGGTCTCCAAAGACGATTTCAGGAGTCAGGAATTCCTCGACTCACATTTCGTTCTGATGGCGACCAAGAGCGGGCAGGTGAAGAAAACCAGCCTGGAAGCCTTCTCACGACCGCGCGTCGACGGTATCATCGGTATCTCGATCGTCGAGGGTGATGAACTCATCGAGGCCCACCTCACAGATGGAAGCGCGAATGTCATGATCGCGTCCTCAAGTGGTGTCTGCATCCGATTCAATGAATCAGATGCCCGTTCAATGGGCCGGAATACCCGTGGTGTGCGTGGAATCCGCCTGGTAGAGGGACATCACGCAATTGGGATGATCGTCATAGATGATGAAGCTCGCGACATCCTGACCATCAGCGCAAACGGATACGGGAAACGAACCGCTCTCGAGGGTTATCGATTGCAGTCCCGGGGCGGAAAAGGAATCATTGCTCAGAAAACGAATTCCAAGACGGGACCGATTGTCGCCATCAAGGGTGTACTCGAGGAGAACGACCTCATGATTTCAACCGTAGGCGGAATAATGATCCGAATGGACATCGGCTCCATCTCGCGACTTGGCAGAAATACGCAGGGGGTTCGCGTCATCAAGATTCGCGAGGGTGACTCCATTGCCGACGTGACGAAGATCATTGTCGAGGATGACGAGAACAACTCCGCTGCAGGAGAAGAGAACCCCGAATCCAACGAGTCAAGTTCGAGCGAATCGACGGATTAAACGCATCCGCGACGAATGGCCTCCGTATACCTCTTTTTCATCAATATGAAGACCCAATGACTAGAAAATTATTTATTGTGGCGGTGGCAGTGGCCGCCACCTGCATGTGTACACTCTCATCCCTCGCACAGGATTTGTCGACCGCCCGTGGCGTACTTGAAGCCCACATTGAGGCGACTGGCGGGATGGATGCGTGGAAAGCCGTAGAAGACTTGCATATCGACGCATCAATTGAAGTTGGAACTCCGATGGGTGATATCGTCATAGGGCTGAAGTCGTGGTCGATATTTCCCGGATATGGTTACACTCAGATGAGTATGACTTCAGGCCCTGACGGAATTCCCCCGGAAGCAGTCAACATGAAGGTCTATTACACGCCCCTGGAAGGATGGATGGAGGGCGGCGGTCAGGGCAGGCAGGATCTGGATAACGTCAGTCCCCAGATGAGGCAACAGTTCTTACAGACCTCGCCAAAAACTGAACTTAATTATCTCGCCTTTAACGACTCTCTGCTGGTATTGCAGTCCGACAGCACCTTCGACGGACACGACGTCTACGTAGTCAGCGTCACCATGGTTGAAGTTGGGAGCACAGTCGACCTCATGATCGACAAAGAATCCCTCCTCATCCTCGCCCAGGAAGCGGAGGGTCCAATGGGTACCATAACGACTGTGTTGCGCGAATACATGGAGGTCAGCGGTCTCATGTTCGCCAGTGGACAGACTGCCGAAAGCCCCCAGCAGACCGTGTCAATGACAGTCAATAAGGTCGAAGTTGACAGCGGCATCACGCCGGCTCAGCTCGCTATCAAATCGGGAGCGCGGGCCGTCGTGACACCTGAATAGTAATCTCTGGCGAATAGCAATATCTCCGTCTGGGACTGAAAGGAAAAGGGAGGTGCCTGAACGGCACCTCCCTTTTTTCATACGATCACTTGTGGCGGGCCCTCTGGGCTAGCCGTCCACCATGGTTTCGGTCACTCCGTTCTCGCTACGATCTCCCTGATAATCATCCTCCAACTGAAGGATGATTTTTCGGATCAGATCAATACCGGTACTGATTTCCTCTTGAGTGATAGTCAGTGGTGAGCGGAATCGCATTGAAAGATCGCCGCAGCCGAGAATGATCATTCCCTCGTCATAACACCGATCCAGAAGCGTGTCGCGGAATTCGGCCGACGGCAAATCCACCGCGCACAATAACCCGGCTCCACGGACATTCGAAACGGAGTTCGTTTCTTGGGCCAGCGCATGAAGAAGACCCATCAGATGGGCGCCCACAACGTTCGCGTTTTCGACCAAATTGTCTTCTTCGATAATCTCGAGAATGCGGTCAAAGCGCACCATATCGACCAGATTACCGCCCCAAGTGGAGTTGATCCGGCTACCCATCTTGAAGACATGATCTTCGACCTCATCCAAGCGACGACCCGCCAGAATGCCGCAAACTTGCGTCTTCTTGCCAAACGAGATGATATCAGGCTCTACGCCGATGGCCTGGTGGGCCCAGAACGCCCCGGTCATGCCGACGCCCGTCTGAACCTCGTCAAAAATCAGCAACGCATCATTTTCCAGGCAAAGATCCTTCAGCGCCTGTAAAAACTCCTTTCTGAAATGGTTGTCGCCACCCTCTCCCTGAATGGGCTCAATAAGGATACACGCGATTTCATCTTTCAGCGTTTCGAAATACTGTTTCGCCTCATTAAGGGCCGTTTGCTCACGGCGAACAAGATCATCCATGTGATCTTCCATCGGGAAGACAATCTTTGGATTCGATACACGGGGCCAGTCGAACTGCGGAAAATGCATCGTCTTCCGAGGATCGGCGGTATTTGTGAGGGACAGTGTGTATCCCGTCCGACCATGGAATGCCTGGTCAAAATGGAGGACCTTGTGACCCAGCTCCTCGCGATAACCCTTCTGATAATTCTTGCGAACCTTCCAGTCAAATGCAGTTTTCAGTGCATTTTCCACCGCGAGTGCTCCTCCGGAAACGAAAAACGCATACGGCATATAGTCCGGCTTGGCAATACGACCAAAAGTATCGAGGAATCGAGCCATGTGAACGGTCCGGACATCCGAGTTCGTGACCTTGTTCATCGCCGAATCGAGGAGTCGCGATTTAAAATCTTCATCATTGATCATCTTGGGATGATTCATGCCTAAAGAGCTCGAGGCATAAAATCCGAAGAAATCCATGTACGCTCTATCAGTGCGATCGTCTACCAGATCGATACCGCTGCTCGACCGCGTTCCCAACACGAGAGGAATCATTCCTTCAGCATTGGTGTGTTCCTTGAAAATTCCTTCTACCTGATCGGGCGTAATCGTTTTGGCTTTCGCTATTTCCATACTCACTCTCCTCATCTGAAGTCCGTTGTGGCTCTATTCAAAGCTGTGCGATAGCTTTTGAGCAGACCGAAAGATAGCGTATCAGGGGGACAGTTCATCGCCTTGAGGACTCAATTCAGGGATCATTCAAACGCCGAAAAGGTTCGTGGAATGCCCGATTTAAGACGAAAACGCGGCTCAAAATGGAAGTGCGACGGAAACCTCTCCGCCCTGGAGACATCAAGCTGAAGACGGCTACCCCCGCGAGTGCGGAGGGAGTCGACGGCTTCATGGAGTTACCCGTCGTCACCTCTCCCCTACCAGACAGTGTTCGGGGCAAACGTCCCGATTGGCTCCGCGTCAAGTTACCGTACGGTGAAACGTACAGAAATCTTGTCGAGACCATTGAGGCCAACGACCTGCACACGGTATGCCAGAGCGCTCGATGCCCAAACATTGGAGAGTGTTGGACTTCGGGCACGGCGACCTTCATGATCCTGGGCAATGTGTGTACCCGAAGCTGCGGCTTCTGCGCCGTGATGACGGGGCGCCCCGACGAGGGATTGGACTGGGACGAACCCAACAGGGTAGCCCGAGCCGCGAAAATCATGGGACTCAAACACGCAGTCGTCACCAGTGTGAACCGTGACGAGCGGGAAGACGGTGGTGCACCGATCTTCGCTGAAACCATGAAACGCCTCCGTGAAGAAATTCCCGGCGTGACCATTGAGGTGCTCATCCCAGATTTTCGAGGAGTGTGGGACGCACTGCAGATCGTCCTCGATGCCCGGCCTGAAGTACTAAATCACAACATGGAGACCGTTCCACGCCTCTACAAGCGCGTCCGACCTCAAGCCATCTACCAACGCTCTCTGGACGTACTGAATAAATCCAAAGAGCAAGGACTTCGAACCAAGAGTGGAATCATGGTGGGACTGGGCGAGACCAAGGAAGAAGTTCTCAAGTTGATGGATGACTATGTGGAAATCGGTCTCAACGTCATGACGATCGGTCAGTATTTGCAGCCCACGCGTATGCATCTTCCCGTCGACGAGTACATCCATCCGGAT
>CALBJU010000321.1 GCA_937893205.1 uncultured Bacteroidota bacterium | reverse complement strand
CGAGCCCCAAATGGGTCAATGCAGGGCATCTTTATTGTAGGATAAAATTGCGTCCTCCTTCGTAGTACCCGCTCCCTTCGTTGCAGGCCTCGTCGCGGTTTCGAGCCCGCTGGTATTTCTTGCTGCTTTGGTGGTAACGGTGATTGTTGGAATTGCGTCTCTTCGAACGGCAGCTATCCTATCCCTGGCTTTTATCGCAGGCTTCACCGGTGGATTAAGAGAGCAGGCTGACTGGAATGCCGGTCAGTTACTGGTGTCCCAAGCTTCCAACGGAATCGACGAACCGTTCTATACATCCGGTCTCGTTCTTGAGGCCCACCCGTTTGCAGACATTCTGATAGCCCCCGATACCCGGCTCCGAATCGGCTGGGAAGCCAGCAGCGTCGCAAGGCATCCAGGAGATCTCATTGTTTTCCGAGGACAAATCACCAAGCCGGCTTACCCTCGAAATTCCAACGATTTCGATGAACCACGATTTTTGAGGCATCATGGGATCGCTGGAACGGTCCAATCGATGAGTAGCGTCATCATTGACCACCGTTCCCACCACCCCATAAAATATGGGCGCTGGCGTCTCCAGCAATGGATCGGACGCCGTATCGATCGGTTGTTTCTCGATGAGGCACCGCGTGCTTTGGTTCACACAATGATTCTTGGAGATCGTACCCATCTCAATCTCAATCTGAAAGATTCTTTCCGACGAAGCGGTTTGGTCCATCTTCTCGCAATCTCTGGCCTGCATTTCGGATGCATCACTTTGATACTGGTCGGACTCTTTGGATCGTTGGCACATCGGTTTCCATCGAGTCCGTCCTCCAAAAGATGGGTATCGATCGGGCTCATTTCTCTTTCGCTGGCATCCTTTGCATGGGTCGTCGGATACTCGGCCTCTGTACTTCGAGGGCTGATAATGAGCGTCTTTGGGCTCGTCTCGTGGGGCTGCCGCAGAAATCAATCGCTGTTGTCTGCCTTGTCGATCGCATTTGTTGTCCTTCTTGTTTTCAACCCAAATCAAATCGAACAAGTGGGATTTCAATTATTTTTTCTCGCTGTTTCTGGTATTGCAATCGGGTTGAGGGCCGAAAAACGCTTCTCTCCTGCCTCCAAATCTCGAAGAACGATCCGGTCCGCCTTTTGGATCTCGGCCTGTGCTACCGCTTTCACCGCACCCATAGTTCTCAACTTCGCGGGATTCGTTCCTCTAATCACACTGGTGCTCAGCCCCGTTGCCATCACCCTTACATCCTTTGCGCTGACAACGGCGGTCATCGCTCTACTCGCGCCCCTGGGTGCGTTTCCGCTTGCTCTGGTTTCGTCGGTGGCTTTCAATCTACTAGAGTGGATGGTCGAAGCCTCATCTGCTACGGACTTCATCCCTGTCTGGCGTCAGCACGCGCTTGGCTTCAAGTGGCTTGTAATTATTCCCATCCTGTTCGTGGCGCAATTGAGATTTGATAAGGGGCGTACGAAAACAACCCTTCTCATTTTCACTCTGCTCTTATTGGCTTGGCTTCCGTTCTCTCACTCAAGATTTGAGATGAACATCCTGTTTCTAGATGTCGGACAAGGAGACGCAGCCATTTTGAGTTTCGCCAATAAAAATCACCTGATTGTAGATACCGGGCCTGGATCTGGAGGCGCCAGGGCTATCAGTCGGCACCTGGAAATGTCGCGATCGGATGATGCGAGGACCCTTCTCCTAACTCATGCACACAATGACCACACTGGGGGCCTTGAAACGCTGGTGAGCAGGACTGAAATCGATACGTTTTTTCACGCTGGATGGTTCGGCCCATCAATTTTCCAGAGTACAAACGTTGAAGCGAAAGCTCTACGCAGGGGTGATACCATCGATATGGATCCAGACACTCAAATATATATTCTTCATCCTGCCGTTCCAGGAACCGAAAACGACGATTCCATTGTATTCCTCCTGGTTTTCGGCGACACCAGAATCCTGTTTATGGGAGATGTTGAGGAAAAGGCTGAAGAATTGATTCTTCGCTCTTTCTCACCGCTGTTGCAGGCGAACGTCGTCAAAGTCGCCCATCACGGA
>CALBJU010000320.1 GCA_937893205.1 uncultured Bacteroidota bacterium | reverse complement strand
GAGAATCCAGTCGAGGTAGGATTCTTCGATACGTCTCCCTACAAGGAGGGGCCGGGCTTCAGCGGGGCGTGGAGCACGTATCCTTTCTTTGAGAGCGGCACGGTCCTGGTGACCAGCGTGCAGGAAGGACTCTTCGTTCTCCGAAAACGGAATGTCGCGTTCTAGCATTCGGCAATAAAGCCACGACGGGAGTCTGTAGCCGACACCTCGATAATTCCGACCAATTTTCAGGTGTAGCCTTTATTAGCAAGTCGGGCTGCCAACCCGCTCGGGTCCGTTGCAATGCTCCTCGGCCACTCATCCCGTTACTTTTGGCTACCAACATGCCTCACCATAGTTGGCAGGTCTTTATCCCATGACAGGAAACTTGAAGAACTCGACCTCGGCGTCATGGGAATAGTCTGCACTGGTGAATCCAAAAATCTTAACAGCGTGGTTGCGATCCGGGTACTCAAATGTAGATATTGCGCGAGTCTGACTGTCAGCAGATGATCCTTCGGAAACCCTTCCTTACTCACGCATCCCATATCCACAATGAATACTGAGCGACGACTTTTTTACGGCAGCTGTTTTGCACTGATCACGACGGCCCTCTCCTTCAGCATTCGAGCAGGTATTCTTGGTCAGCTTGGAGCCGAGCTGAGTTTCTCTGCATCGCAACTGGGCTGGATCAACTCCATGTGGTTTTTGGGATTCCCCATTTCCATGGTCATCGGTGGACTCGTCTATCACACCATCGGGCCCCAAAAGATCATGCAGTTTGCATTTTTCGCCCATGCCGTCGGAATCGTGATGACTATCTACTCGGGTAGTTTCGTTGGCTTGTTGATTTCCACGCTACTGATTGGTCTCGGAAACGGCTGTACGGAGGCCGCTTGTAATCCGATGATCGCCGATACCTACGAGGGTGTGAAGTTTAGCCAGATGATGAATCGATTCCATATGTGGTTTCCCGGTGGAATCGTGATCGGAAGCCTCATCTCCAAGTTCATGACCGATGCTGGCTTCGGGTGGCAGACCCAGATCTGGGTCATTTTGATTCCCACGCTGGCCTACGCCTATCTATTCTGGGGGCAACAATTTCCAACGGCGAAAGTGGTTGAATCCACGTCTGTTTCGAAAAACTTCGAGGCAATGTTTACTCCGCTGTTCCTGTTCATCTTCGCCTGTATGGCTCTCACAGCCATCACCGAATTTGGTCCTCAGCAGTGGGTCGGCCTGATTCTGTCCAAGAGCGGGGCACAGCCGATGCTCATCCTCGCTCTGGTTACTGGACTCATGGCTGTCGCCAGGTATTTTGGAGGGGATGTCGTAGGGAAATTCAGTCTGACCGGCGTTCTGCTCGGATCAGCTGTTCTGGCAACCATCGGAGTTATCCTCTTCAGCACGCAAACGGGTTCGATGGCATACGTTGCAGCGATCATTTACGCGCTCGGCATTGCTTATTTCTGGCCCAATATGATCGGATTTGTGGCTGAGAAAATCCCTAAGAGCGGTGCTCTGGGCATGTCCATGGTCGGAGCCATAGGGATGTTTTCGACATCTATATT
>CALBJU010000319.1 GCA_937893205.1 uncultured Bacteroidota bacterium | reverse complement strand
ACGGATCCAAAATTCCAAGACCCGCCATGTATCCCCCAAACACCACAATCATATCACCTGGGATCGGGGGGACGACATTTTCCAAGTAGGCAATTACCAGAATGGTGCCATATGCCCACAACGGAGGGAGCTCAGCCATCCACTCTATTAGTTCTGCCAGATAATCTCCCATCTATGCGCCGGTTTCCGCAGTTTGGATTAAGCACACGGCGTACGCAGCAATTCCTTCGCCGATCCCCACAAATCCCAGGCGTTCAGTCGTAGTGGCCTTGACAGATACATCGCCAATTTCGATCGAAAGTACCCGCGCAATGACCGAGCGCATCTGATTGATATACCCTTGCATGTGCGGAGCTTCTGCCGCGATGGTAGCATCAATATTGACCACGGTGATCCCACGCTGCTCCAGCATTTGGTGCACATTCTCCAGCAATGATGCCGAATTCGCCCCTTCGAACGCAGGGTCTGTATCTGGAAAGTGGGTGCCAATATCGCCCAGAGCCGCCGCCCCCAGCAAGGCATCGGAGATCGCGTGCAGGAGTACATCTGCATCAGAATGCCCGGCGAGACCCTTTTCAAAAGGAATGGTGACACCACCCAGGATAAGGGGTCGTCCCTCTACCAGGCGATGAACATCATATCCGAAACCAACTCTCATATGATTATTTCGTCTCCTGCCCGACGATCTGTTCGCGTTCTTCTTCCTCAAGAATTGCTTGCCACTGATCCCAGTACCTGAGGGCAAGCTCCCAGTCCTGTTGTGTGGTGATCTTGATATTCAGGGAACACCCCGCGACTGGGTATACATCGTGCCCGAGATTCTGTACTAGAAGGACATCGTCCGTGGCCTCGGTTTCATTTTCTATCGCTTTTTCGTGGGCCTCCTTGAGCCAATCCGGTCTGAATCCCTGAGGCGTCTGTATGCGAACCAGTTCTTCCCTGGGTACCGTCTCCCCGAAGGCGACGTCCCCGCTTTCGGGTAAAACAATTTTTCGGACGGTATCCGTGATGGGCATTGCAAGCGAGGCCGCTCCCAACCGTTTGACGGTCTTGATCACAGCCGTCACGTTGGACATACGCACGAACGGTCGCACGGCATCGTGCACGAGAACGACATCAACTTCTTCGGGAAGGACGGATAGGGCCGCACGCACAGATGCCTGCCTGGAATCGCCCCCTTCGACAACATCGAACAATTTGCTTATTCCGACACTCCGAAGTTCGTAGCCCAACGGAACGACGGCGTCTTCGGGAGTAGCTACGATAATGTGGTCGACGAGCGCATGCCGTTCAAAAACGAGCAGGGTCTGAACGAGGACCGATTTTCCGCCCAGTACTCTGAATTGCTTTCGATGTCCGCCAAGTCGCGTACCCTGGCCCGCGGCCGGAATAATGACTGCAACCTGTCCGGAAGGGTTCATAACGCTGCTGAAAATTCTACGATCACCAATTCAGGTGGCCCGCTCAGCAGGCCAAACGACTAGTTAGAGAATCAGCATCGCGTCTCCAAAAGAAAACAACCGATACTTATCCTTTTTCGCCGTTTTGTAGGCCTCAATCATGAAATCATAGCCCGCAAACGCGGCTACAAGCATCATGAGGGTGCTTCTTGGCATGTGGAAATTGGTGATCAGGCGCTCGGTGATGTGAAAATCATACTGAGGATAGATGAACTTGTCGGTCCAGCCGATATTGGCTTTCAGCGTGTAGGCGGCCGACAGACTCGACTCAATTGCCCTGACGACGGTCGTGCCAACTGCCGTAACCGTATTTGTCGAAGACTTCAGTGCGATGTTCGAGCGCTCAGCGACCGCTGGAGTAACATGGTAGAACTCCGAATCCATGCGGTGCTTGGTGAGATCCTCTACCTCGACCGGACGGAACGTACCGAGGCCGATGTGGAGTGTGACGGGAAGGATGTCGACTCCTTTGTTTTTCAGCTGATTCACGAGAGGCGTCGTGAAGTGCAGCCCGGCCGTCGGAGCAGCCACCGCACCGCGCTCTTCGGCAAACAGGGTCTGATATCGTTCCTTGTCCTCTGGCTCGACGTCTCTCTTCAAATAGGGCGGGATGGGTGTCTCGCCTATCTCATCAATTTTGGCATACAGATCATCATTGGATCCCTCAAACACGAAACGAATCGTTCGTCCCCGCGAGGTCGTGTTGTCGATCACCTCTGCGATCAGGCCATTCTCGAAGTAGAGCTTATTTCCGATCCGAATTTTTCTAGCAGGGTCAACGATCACGTCCCAGAGCCGGCTCTCAGGATTCAATTCCCGAAGAAGAAAGACCTCGATACGGGCACCCGTTTTTTCTTTATTTCCGAAGAGGCGAGCTGGAAACACTTTTGTGTTGTTGACCAGCATCACGTCGCCTTTGGTAAAATAATCTGGCAGGTCGCTGAACTTTTTGTGTTCAATCGTCTGTTCCGCTCGATTGAGCACCATCAGGCGAGAAGAGTCCCGAGGTTCAACCGGGTATTTGGCGACAAGGTTTTTTGGATATTCGTACTCGAAAGAAGTGAGCTTCATGCGGGCCTTACAGGGCTTGGTTCGAAATGGGTGGTCGCCTGATTTGTCGGCTGCAGAGAGCAGTCATATTGTGGGTTGACAAATCGACGCAAAGACCGCAAATATAAGTCCGTTTCTGCCTGACTCAAAACGAACATCCTGTTGAGTTGAGCGGTCTGTAAAGGATTTATCCTCCACCACGGCGGGAAGTCCCGGCCCAGATAGCTTGGCCGCTTGGGACTGGAATCGGGACTTGAACAAGGAACACGGCATGGGTACTATGTATTCGTGCGACCCATACTTCTGATCATATTGCCAGTGGTGCTGATTGCCGCCTGTGACCACGGGCTTCAGCCTCCTGCGGACGC
>CALBJU010000318.1 GCA_937893205.1 uncultured Bacteroidota bacterium | reverse complement strand
TCAAGGGCCTGTCGGACGGCGGGTCTCAGGTAGACGGAATCAACTTTCATTGATTTGAGGGTATCGGCAAGAACTGCGAGATGGACTTCTGGAGGATGAACCCGATTGAGCATGAGAAACTCTTCCTCGTCGCGCACACAGAAACCTCCGCGGAAATTTCCCTTTTCGCGGCGAACTCTCAATCCCAGCTGCTCCGCAGCCGACTCCAATTCCTTTACAATCTGAATCGTCTTCATATCAGGAAAATACACCGCTGGCCAGGGGAAAGAAAATCGGGCCCGTCCAAAACTGGGCAGTATCGCTTTCTCCCCTTCGGTCAGAAGGTGATGCCGACTTTAAATGAGTGATGAGAGCCTTCATACTTGAAATCACCTCCTTCCCCAGCACCCCGAAGTATCGACGCGCTCAATGTCCACTTCTGCCAACGGTAGCCATAGGAGAAGAACACTCCAAATCGATCGTTTATGAGGCCAGAAGCCCATTCAACATCGGCGATAAGTATTGCAGATGTGCCCGTATCGTTACCAAATGATCTCGATGCGACGCCGTAAGACGGCATCGCCCGTATCAATAGATCACTGCCCCCTATTCCCGTTGCTATTCCCATTCCTGCTCCGATAGCCAGAACAGTTACTTCGAAAACATCGGCATCGGTGGGTCCGCCCTTCTTCGTCATTTTCCGGTAATCACTGCTGATTCCTATCGGGAAGAAAATATCCAGTGATTTATCCTGAAGATCTTTGAATGGCCGGATGCTGACCCAACCGGCAATTGCTCCGTCCAGGAGTATCAGATCCTCGTCGTCTCCAACGCTCGACGACCCTCTCATTATAGAGACGGCAAAACCGGGCCGACTGTAAAAAATCCCGTACGCGGGGTCTTCAAAAGAAAAACTCGCATCCATGGCTTCATCGCGCACGAAGGCGAAATCAATCATTGAGTACGAGATACCAACCGTAGTGGTCGGTGCGCGAGCCGCGCCGTAATTAATTTGTGCAGAAGACGTCCCCGCAAACAGGACAGAAGCGACTACAAAGACAATAATCTTCATTTTATTGGCCGACTGGAGTCTATTAGTACAATCTGAACACGCGGGTACCGAATTCAATATGATTGTTCGGCGAGACGGGGGACGCGCAGCGATGAATTACAAAAATACAGCTCGAGTTACACCCCCAACAGGCCATTGAGCGTAACCCATTGCTGTACTTTCGGCTACTCTGTTTCCGAATCCGAGCTATCGTCTGATCCCTTTTCAACTCGGAAATCGAGTCTCTGAAATCGATTTCCGCCCGATTTCTTCTCGATTGTCTTCTCGATCGCCTTCTCTTGCTTTTTGGGAGAGGTTTTTCGCGCCTTTGGAGCGCTGGGCTCAGGCGTAGAGCTCGAGGAGCGAGAAGCATCGTCCCCCTCTTTTACCGTGGAAGGAGTCGACTTGGCAGCTGCCCTCTTCGCCGCTGGCTTTTTGGCCGCTGGCTTCTTGGCCGCTGGCTTCTTGGCCGCTGGCTTCTTGGGCGACGGTTTCCTCGGTGTCGGCGAGTCATCTACCGGTAATTCTTCGCCTCTCTCATCAAATCTCTTTGGAGCCTTCAAGTCCTCCTTTTTCTCCTTCGATCGAGTAGGCCGCGCTCGAGAAGATTGTTTTGTTGCTTCAGTGCGAGAATCAGAGCTCGACCGAGCGCTTCGACCTCGATCCTGGCTTCCTGATTTCTTACTATCGGCCCTCGAGGGCGCTTCTCTGGATTCCGACTTTCGTCCTCCCTGAGAACGATTTGCCCGTCCCGAACCTTCATCCCGTTGACTGGACCTTGAAGAGCCTCTTCGACTTTCCTGGGAACTGGGCCCCCGTTCACCGCGCGAATCTGACTTTCCTCGTCCACCCTTGGAGTCTCCATCCCCGCGCCTGGTGGAGCTCGTTGAAGAACGCCGTTTACGATCGTCACCTCTGCCTTCACTCCGGCTATCTCCTCGGCCCTTGCTGCGTCCATCCCTGGATCGACCTCCCTCAGATTTGGAATCCTTGGCAGGCCTTCTGGGGAGCCTTGTGATCTCTGTCGAGGATTTTCCATCAAACATCCGAAAGGTCATCGGATCAACCTTGGGATCAGATTCGACTTTTAATCGCACACCAAAGCGGACGTACCAACGAAGAGCTTGACTCGGAAATCCACTTTGGAGGTATGAAGCCGTAAATGGATGCACACGAAGCTTGACCTTTCCGGAGCGACCTGATTTTTTGAAATTGGTAATCCACCCGTCAATCTTTGAAACCAAGTCTTTGGGATTCATCGGAACGGATCCGCGCGCAGAGTATCCGGATTTGCTACGCTCACTCGAAGATGCCGCGCTCTCCAGCTCTTCCGTCAGAGAAAACGTCTTGGTAATACTTGGTCGTAATCGCTGTCTTGTGATCTGAATCAGGCCAAAATCGGTCATTGGCAGGATTTTGGTTACGGCGCGATCACTGTAAAATTCTCTTCGCAACGCGTCGAATACTTTCCTTCGATTTCGCTCATCGCGCATGTCAATGAAATCGACCACGATGATGCCACCCAGATCTCGAAGCCGAATCTGCTTACCCAATATTCGGGCGGCTTCAAGGTTCACCCTCAACGAACTTTCTTCCTGCGAGAGCCCACGTCCTGCCCGACCAGAGTTCACATCGATGACGTGCATGGCTTCCGTCTGCTCGAGAAACAGATATCCACCAGATGGGAGGTTTACGCGGCTTTGAAACGCTTCTTCAACGGCTTGTGCGATGCCTGCCTCTTCAAAAACAGGAACGTCAGAAGACTGTAGCTGAACGTCTTGAACCATGTCGGGCGCGATCGCTTGAACGTACCCCTTGATATTTCTGTAAAGCTTTTGATCGTCGATCAAGATGCGATCATAGTCTTCCGTGAAGAGGTCTCGCATGATAGATGACACCATGTTCACGTCTTCATGGACGACCAGTGGCGGCGACGGCCTGCCCTTTAATCGCGATTCGAGATTTTTCCACTTGCTGATGAGCAGATTCAGATCGGTATCCAGGGCCTTTGCACTGCGACCATCTGCGACCGTCCTCACAATCACACCAAAGCCCTCGGGCAGCAAACTGCGCGCCAATGCTCGGAGTCTTCGACGCTCCTTGAAAGACAGAATTTTTTTGGAAACGGCAACGTAGTTGGCCATCGGGACCAGCACCAGAAAACGCCCTGCGAGAGAGATGTCCGTCGAAACACGACTGCCTTTGTTGGCAATGGGTTCCTTGCTGATCTTAACGAGAATCAGCTGATCCTTCTTCAGGATTTTCACTGGATCGATCTGTGGAGCTGAATCTCGATCATCGCTCCTGCCCCGGCCTTCGTGGCTAGAGTGCTGACGCTTCTGGGCAGATTTGCGACGATCCTTGGAGTTTTCGTCGGCTACGTGGCGGTGTTGGTCAGAGCCGCTTCCGGAATTGCGTCCTCTGCGGTCGTTCTGGCCACTTGGATGCCGCCGCTTCTTTCCCGCGGGCCGGGTCGTGTAGTCACCTTCGAACTTTCCGATGACAGGTACATTTTCCTTGGCGTACCCGATCCACGATTCAACATTTTCGATTAGATCGGAAAAGTGCAGAAAAGCATCCTGCTTCTGTCCGATATCTACAAACGCAGCCTGGATACTCGGCATTATTCGCCGTACCCGCCCTAGGAAGATGTTTCCTATCGTGCGTTCGTGGTCTTGATTTTCAATAAACAGCTCTGTAAGCTCGCCGTTATCGACGATGGCAATGTGAGTCTGTTTTCCCTGGTTAACAATGATTTCTTTCGACATATACGATTGTCGTACAGGAAGAAATCGTCCAGAAGACGTCCGTTTCGGGAGGATGATGGTTGATCGGTTGGGGGGCCAGTATCATAAATGGCTGTCAGGCTGAAAGAATCCTTGCCTGCAAATAAATCGCCCCAATAATTCCTCACCGACGGCGCCGAAGTCTGAGCGACCGTCCTGAAATACTTGGAAAAGTGAGTGTAGCAAATAGACGTCCGGATGACACCGAGTCTGGTGGTATCTGAGCGTCTGGGTAACTCCGTCCTGAACAACATTTCATTTTCGACGGCAGCGTTCATCCACATAAAAAAGCGTTCAAGAACGCTTTCAAGGGTGTAAAGCATGGAAACGAGATTAATCGTTCCGCGAGAGGATTGCTGAAGCCGTGTGCTTTTCATCAACAAGAGATAAGCAGAAATAGCGGACGGGAGATTTTGCCGGTGCACCAAATTGTTCGGTCACCGGATTTCAAATTCGAATCTTTAAATCACCTGAGAGTACGAAATGATCCCGTGTAAACCCCTACTTTGTCCGGTGTTACCACGGTCGATCAAAAGTAAAATCGGCCAATAAGATCAGTCACTTAAATCCTTGTCATGAGCGAAAGCAACAGCAAACCGGATACTCCTCCCGCCGGAGCGGGTCTTGAAGGAGTAGTCGCGCTCGGCACAGAGATTTGCGACATTGACGGTCAGAAGGGAAAGCTGGTCTACAGGGGATACGAAATTGAGGACCTGGCTCGAAACTGCACGTTTGAAGAGGTCTCTTACCTGTTGTGGAACAAAGAGTTACCAAATCGAGAGGAGTTGTCACAACTGAATCGCGCCCTGGCGGCAGAGCGCATACTGCCTCCCATGGTTCACGATGTTCTGGCCATGACCCCGGAAGACGCCAATCCCATGGCGGTCCTGCGAACCGCGGTCTCCGCTCTCGCGCTGTTTGATTCGCAGGCCGATGACATGTCTCCGGCGGCTAACTACCAGAAAGCAATCCGCCTGACCGCTCGAATTCCGACCATATTGACGGCTTTCGACAGGAGGCGTCGAGGCCTGGAGCCCCTTCACCCTCTGAGGGACCGATCGACCGCAGCGAATTTCCTGTACATGCTGCATGGTGAAGAGCCGGGAGAAGCCGCCGAGCGAACTTTCGATGCGTGCCTGGTGCTCCATGCCGAACATGGACTCAATGCGTCCACCTTCGCGGCACGGGTAATTGGAGCGACGCTTTCAGATGTCTACTCGGCTATCTCCGGGGCAATTGGAGCGCTCAAGGGTCCCTTGCACGGTGGAGCCAACATTAAAGTCATGGAAATGCTTGCCGAAATCGATCGGTCAGGGTCGGATCCGGCGCAGTGGGTTCTCGAAAAGCTTCGAAATAAGGAACGGATCATGGGATTCGGACACAGGGTGTACAAGACGCTTGATCCGCGTGCAGCGATTCTGCGGGAGATGACAGATGCCCTTTCGTCGGAGCGAGGCAGCCGCAAGTGGTACGACATGAGCATCGTAATCATGGAGACGGTCGAAAAGGAAAAAGGCCTGTACCCTAACGTCGATTTCTTTTCCGCTTCTGTGTATGGAACGCTGGAAATTCCGACAGATCTGTTCACCCCCATCTTCGCACTCTCGCGGATTACCGGGTGGACCGCGCATCTACTCGAACAATGGGTGGACAACCGACTTATCCGCCCTCGCGCAGCCTATTCGGGGCCGACGGGCAAGTCGACGGGCCGAGGCTGATTCGGCGACAAGACGTGCTCTGGCGACTCGCCTTCAGGCGAGTCACTTTCTCTGAATATTACCCGCCGAAGGGCTCCTTCTAAAGCGTGGGAAGTTGTTCGGACGTACCTTGCGTTCGGTCCAATTTTACCACCCAACTACCGATGGTGTTGACGGCGAGTTGGCCATGATGATAGATATATCAATCCGGTTCCTGCCGCAGATATGAGTACTTCCAGCGCCTTGCGCTCCCCCATCGGAAAAAAATTGCTCACCGGTCTCACCGGGCTGGCCCTCGTTGGCTTTGTGTTGATGCACATGATCGGCAATCTGGCCATGTTCTCGGGCGATGTAGCGTATAACGAATACTCCCACTTCCTGGTCAGCCTCGGACCCCTGCTCTGGGCTGTCGAGGCAGGCCTCGTTCTCTTTTTTGCTATTCACGCTACCGTCGGCGTGCAAATTTGGCTTAGAAAACGCCGGGCCCGCCCAGTTGGGTATGACACCTACAAGAGTGCTGGCGCTCCGAGCCGGCAGTCGGTGAGCTCACGGAGCATGATCCTGACCGGTGTGATCCTCCTGGGATTCCTCGTTTTCCACCTCTATTCGTTCAAGTATGGACCTGGAGGGCCAGGCAATGGGGACGAAGCCTACCTGACTTCTGTTGGCGGGGAAGAAATGCGCGACCTTGCTCGACTGGTTCGCGAGCGATTTGCGGGCGCATTCTATACGTTTGGCTATACCTCCATCATGCTTCTTCTCATTCTGCATTTACGCCACGGTGTATGGAGCGCGCTGCAATCTCTGGGAACTCTACGCCCATCCTGGAGCCCGATTATATACACTCTTGGGGGATTGGTCGGCCTCGGAATCGGACTCGGATTTATTGCTATGCCGCTGGCCATTTATT
>CALBJU010000317.1 GCA_937893205.1 uncultured Bacteroidota bacterium | reverse complement strand
GCTGATCTCCATCGACGCCTCCTCTTGCTCACCGATTCAGTGAGTCGGGCAATGATCTTAACATCGCCAAAACGTTCGCCCAATTGATGACGCCGCACCGCTGCCATCACGAACAGCGCGAGAGCGAGGGCGGGCGCGAGAAGCGTCCAAGAATATTGTGTGTTTAGCCAGTCCATCAGGGAAATCGTCTGAACAGGGTGGTTGAGAGGAGTATTTCAATAAACAGGAGCATCAACCCGGGAAAGAGCAGAGATGCGTACTTCTCTTCGTAGTCGACGTACATGCGCTCCTCAATTTTGGTCTTTTCGAGTTCACCGATTTGATCATAGATCTCTCTCAGCGCACCATTGCTGGTTGCTCTGAAGTATTCTCCTCCCGTCATGTCAGCAACGGCCTGAAGCATCTCCTCGTCAATCTCGACAGGAACCATGCGTCGTTGGCGTCCGGCGAACGGATGGTCGACCACAAAAGGAGCTTCCCCGTGCTGGCCGACTCCGATGGCATAAATCCGTACTCCCAGCGTTCGGGCAATTTCCGCCGCCGTCTCTGGACTCAGCTCACCTCGATTGTTCTGACCATCTGTCAGTAGAATGATAACTTTGCTCTTGGCTTCGGTGTCCTTCAGTCGATTTACAGCCATGGCCAGGGCGGTTCCAATGGCTGTGCCGTCTTCGATAACACCGACCTCGACTTCTCTCAGCATCTCGAGCAGGAAGTCGTAGTCGAGGGTCAAGGGAGCCTGGGTGTAGGCCGCGGCTGCGAATACGATGAGACCGACCCGGTCTGAGGTTCTGCCACTGATAAACTCGGAGCCGACAACCTTTGCGGCTTCAAATCTGTTCGGTGTAAAGTCTTCGGCCCGCATCGAGGTCGAGGTATCCAGGACCATCATGATGTCAACGCCTTCCGCATATCGCTCTCGGACGACGTTCCGGTCTTGAGGTCGAGCCATGGCCAGGATGGCCAGGGTGAGACCGACTACTCTGAACACCACAGGTATAAAATGAAGTCGCGTTTTCAAGGAAGCACCGGCAGCAGTCACGGCTGAGGTTGAACTGAATCGCATACCGGCCCGCGTGCGCCTCGTATGCCAGGACCTCCAGCCAACCAGTGGAACGAGCACCAATAAAATGAGCCACAACGGTTGAGAAAAAGACATCTATACTTCCTCCTCCACAGATACCGCTGCCGTAGCCGTTTCTGCTTCCGTTTCCAGCTCCGGAGGGGCAAATTCTTGCTGTTCGAGGTAGGCCTGCCGTTCTTGCTCCATCCGCTCATCTTCCTGGCGATACGCGGACTCACTCCCTTCAATGGCCTCTGTGGTTTCGGCGACCATTGCACGAGTCTGCTCCAGAATGGGTCGGAGATCTGCGAATTTGACAAGGTCGGCGTGCGTTAGGACGTTGTCGATTTCTGTGACCACATCATCCGGAAGCACGCCTCCAGCCCGCGAAGTGCGCAGGCGCAAAAGTAGCTCGCGCGTGGTGGACTCGAGAGCCGGCAAATGGGCTCTGCGTCCAACGTATGTCCGAAGAATGGCCGTGAGTTCCACGTAAAATGGCTTGAGGTTTTCCGCGTCGGACAGGTCCATCGACTGAAGGGCGGCGAGTCGCTCGAGCGCTTCCTCGTAGGGCGGAATCTTAGGCTCCATGGCAGTCGATTCGTCGTCTGTTTCCTCGAGTCCATGTTTTCGCCACCACCAGAGACCGTACATCACGGCCAATAGGGCCAGGATGCCTGCAATCCATGGCCACAACGAGCGGTCAAATTGTGCCAGGTCAGCGAGATCTTTGATTTCCTCGGCATCCTGGGGTACCAACGATCCAATCTGGAGGAAAAGCGGCGGTGTAAATCCCACCAGTGTGTCTGCCCCAACTGCCAACCCGATGGGGATGCCGGCGACGCGTGCGGTGTCAAGCGCGAACGTCGTGGCCTCATAGACCACCGAATCGATGCGTCCTCCCAGATCGTACGCTCTGCCCCCCTGGCTGATTGTCCGTACTATTTCGAAGTCGCCAAGGCCGAAAACTGGTGCCAGCCCCAAAGAGTCGAGCAACATTTCGTGTGGGAAGACGGCGCTACGCGCGCCATCATGGCCGACGATTAGCGTGAGAGCGAAGCGATCACCGATGGTCACAGAATCAGTCGACACATAACTTTCGTACTGCTGCGCCGATGCGGGTCGAGCCATCAACAGCACGATCAACCACAGAATATGTCTGAACGATCGGATCACTAGTTCGAGAATCGATTACGGTGCCGGAAGAAACGGATCAGAGGCTCTACGTAGCCCTCGTCCGTGAGAATGGGAATCTTGTCGACCTTCAATTTTCGGAAAATCATATCGATCGAGTGGTGTCTCGCAGCCGCTTCCTCTTCGTAGAGGCTTCGAATTCGATCACTCGAAGTGTCTATCAATACCTGGGCTCCCGATTCTGCGTCGGTCACTTCCAACAGGCCAACTTCTGGGAGCGCGACTTCTACTGGATCAATCATGTGGACGGCAATCGTGTCGTGCCGGCGAGCTACCGCTCTCAGTGCCGACT
>CALBJU010000316.1 GCA_937893205.1 uncultured Bacteroidota bacterium | reverse complement strand
GCACCACGAAATGAAAGACGGGTGAAGAATTGAAAGCTGAAGGCAAATGAAACACTTACTAATCACAACAATCGGACGCATGAGATCATGACAACAGCACCCAATCGACGACACTTTCTGAGATCGGTCATTGCTGCGGGTACTGCCGCTGCCGCCTGGCCGCTATCGCATACCCGTGGCGCACAGCCTGCCCCAAAAACGACGCAGCCCGAACCGGACAGCTTCTTCACGCTTGGCCAGCGGAAAGAACACTGGTGGTTGATCACGCCGGGCGGGAAGCCGTTCTTTACGATGGGGCTGAACCACATCGATCCCGCGAGCCTCCGTTATCCGGAAAACATCGACATCTGGCGAAAGAAATACGGCGGCAGCACGGTTCGTTGGATCAAGGAATCGGTGGCTCCCAATCTTAAGTCATGGGGGTTCAATACCGTCGGTTGGGTTCAGGAGGTGACTGTCAAACAGTGGCAGCACTCGCGTCCATTTACCAACGACGAGTACAAGGCGCTTGATATGCCTTATTGCCACCTCTTGCCGTTCACCGAATCGCATCAATGGGAAAAGCACACCGTTCACTTCGATTTTCGCAGCGAGGAATGGAAAGAATGGTGCGACTACATCGCACGCTCGCATTGCGCCGAACTGAGCAACGACCCGAATCTGATTGGCTACTTCTACAGTGACTGTCCCTGCTGGACTCACGAGCGATCGCAGAATGAGTGGCGCGGCCCGATCTTTGATCCGGAGCGATTGAAATCAGAAGCAGGGCGCAAAGAGCTCACGGAACTCGCCGGGCTGTACTACAAGACGACGCACGACGCGATCCGGAGATACGACAAGCACCATCTAATCCTGGGAGACCGCTACGAGGCCAACGCGCCGATTGCAATGGAAGTCGTCAATGCCGCATTGCCTTATGTGGATGTGCTGTCCTTTCAGGACTTCAGGGATCCGGTGAACCATCTCGACGAATGGCATAAGAAAACGGGCAAGCCGGTCCTGCTGGCCGACGCCGCGAAGGTGAATTTCCGCAGCAAGGAGTTTTACAAACCGAACAATGGCGCATGGTATGCGGAGACGCTCGATGCACTGCACAAGAATCCGGGCTGCATCGGATTCCATCTCTGCGGTGCCTATCAGCGCAACAAGGCGCGCCGGCGCGGGCTGCTGGATGAAAGGGAAAACCCCGATACGGAGCAGGTGAAATTGATGACGGCGGCCAATCAAAAGATCAGCCAATGGATGAACGACCAATTCTAATTACTTATGAAATATACTAAAATTGTTTTAATACTTTCGTTTGCTCTCGTTGCAAACATAACACAGGGAACCGAACTGGATACTTTTGGCGGCTTTACCGATATCAAAGGAAAGAAAACCGGATTCTTCCACACAGAGAAAATCGATGATCGCTGGTGGTTGATTACACCCGAGGGGCACGGTTTCTGGGGCATCGGAATGGCGCATCCTATAACGGGCTTCACGCAGAGCGCGGTCACTTTTACTTTTCGCGGCAGTCAGGAAGCCTGGCTGCGTGGAACGATTCAGCGGATGCGTGATTTGGGATACAACTGTGTCTGGAGCGGTCCTTACTGCCCCGAACGCCTGCAAAAGGGGTTTGTGGATAAGGAACTGGCGGAAAGAATTTTTGCAGAAAACACCATTCCCTACGCCTTTCCCATCCCCCTCATCAAACATAACGTTGAACTGAAACCAGGCGAACAGCAGCCTGATGTATTCAGTGACGAATACATCCGCTACGTCGACGATCTCGTCGCCCAATATGTGCCGAGGCTGAAGGACGACCCATGGATTATGGGTTACTATTATGGATTCGGATCCTGGGCCAGGGAGATGCTATGGATTAATTCGACGATTGGTCGAATCGACAGTCCCGGAAGGGAGCGCTTACTCGGCGTCCTGGAAAAACGCTACGAAGGAAGAATCGACGCATTCAATGAAGTATACGGAACGCAGTTCCGTTCCTTCAGTGAGCTGAAGAAGTCTGGTTCGCTGGTCTATCCGGAATGGATACGGAAACTCAAAATGGGGTACACCCGCATGCCTAAAAAGGCAGGTTCGCAAGAAATGTTCGACGATGCGCAAGCATTGCTAGGCGAAATTATAGAGCAAGTCTATCGACTCGGATACGAAACCATCAAGGAACACGACAAGAACCACATGATTTTCGGGAGTTACGTCAAGGAAGCCACCTTGAACATGGATACCTGGCAACGCGTCGCTCCCTACATTGATGTGATTGCTCCCCAGCATGTCAGTAAAGTGTTCCCCATCGGGAAAGTGGTGAGCGCTCTTGAAAAACCGGCGCTTATCAGCGACCAGCCATACGGGAATGTTTATTCCCTGCATCTCATCGAGAAAGGCGGTACCCCAGGGGCCGTGCCCGACTACGTGGATAGACTCGTACTCTACGATATCCTGGCAAACCGGATTTCCCAAGATCCGGATTTCATCGGCGCGGATTTCTGCTCATGCCTGTTCGATCAATCGCATCCGGACAAAGCCTACGAACGGGGCCAACCGGGCTTCTTCACGATCGATGGCGAACCCCGTTCTCATCTTTGCAGAACCGTACGAAACCTTAATGAGCAGATCTTGGAAAACGTGAAAGCGCCACACAATGACAAGGCAGTCGAAGCCTTGGACATGAAGTTTCACGACACCCTCCTGAGATATCGCCAAGTGATCAAAGATCGCAAAGCTCTCCTCCAGAAAAATCCAGCCGTTACATACCCTTGATGGATTTGATCCAACAAATTTTGTTCGCAATCCCGCTGACCTCCTCCGCAAACACGGAGCCAAGACGGGTGAAGAATTGAAAGCTGAAGGGAAATGAAACGAATCAAAGGATTCACACTGATTGAGTTACTGGTTGTAATCGCCATCATTGCAATCCTTGCGGGTTTGCTTCTTCCAGCCCTTGCTCGAGCAAAGGTCAAGGCCAAAGGGGCACTCTGCATCGCTAACCAAA
>CALBJU010000315.1 GCA_937893205.1 uncultured Bacteroidota bacterium | reverse complement strand
TTACGGCCTCCCTTCGGTGGAACACCGGCTACCGTGCCTTCAAGAATCTTCAGCAATGCCTGCTGAACGCCTTCTCCCGACACGTCACGAGTGATAGAGGCGTTGTCCGCCTTGCGTGCCACCTTGTCAATTTCGTCGATGTAGATAATTCCGCGCTCTGCGCGTTCTACATTGAAGTCTGCAGCGTGCAGGAGATGTGCCAGAATGCTCTCCACATCTTCTCCCACGTATCCCGCTTCGGTAAGCGCGGTGGCATCCGAGATGGAAAACGGTACGTCAAGAACTCTCGCTAATGTGCGAGCAAGCAGTGTTTTACCGGTCCCTGTCGGGCCGATAAGCAGAATATTCGATTTTTCAAGCTCCACATCATCGTACTTGTCGTAGTACTCAGCGGAGTCAATGCGTTTGTAATGATTGTATACGGCAACGGAGAGCGCCTTTTTGGCCAGATCCTGGCCAACAACATATTCATCAAGAGAAGCCTTTATTTCTCTTGGAGCCATACGTTTCGTCGGGCTCGAAGAGTGACTTCTGGGAGTAGAGGACGAGCCGATGGGAATTGATCCGTCGCTACTGACAATTCCAGAAGCGTCCGTGATACAACGGTCACAGATGTATACATCGGGTCCGGCTACCATGGAGGTCACTTCGTGGGCTGTTTGCCCGCAAAAGGAGCACCGAATCACATCGTGATCTTCTTGATTACTCATATCTTATTATCGCTTCTAAAGTAAGGGAACGTCTTCGAGATGGCCCGCCGATAAGAGCGCGCTATGGTAGTTATATCGCACCTTTTGCCAATCTCTTAAATGACAGTTTATCTTCATTGACGACTGCATTATTGATTCATTCCTCCCTCGCTGGAATCATTGCCATGATACCCTTACCTGAGTCGTTTCCTGCCCTCTTTATAGAACGCTATAAAGAAGTATTTAACGACACAGCGCTGAATCGGATTCTAGCGGGGTTTAGAGCCGATAAACAGACATGGTACCGTGTCAATCCACTGATTTCGGAAAGTGAATCTGCGTTCAAAGAGCTTGCAGAACAAGGAGTTACGGTAAATATATCTCCAATATGGCCTGATGTGGGCTGGGTAGAAGCAGAGGAGCGGGAAAAATTACTCGCGTCCAGCGTGTACGAGGGGGCAAAAATCTACATTCAGGGTCTGGCCAGCCAAATTCCGGTTTGGCAACTCAATCCGCAAGCCGGTGATCGAATCCTCGACCTTGCCGCCGCCCCCGGAAGCAAAACGCTGCAAATCGTCGGTGCCGCACCGACAGCTGAAGTGGCTGCAGTGGAGATCGTTCGTAAACGAAAGTTCAAGCTTCAGGAAAATTTGCAGCGCAATGGAGCAAAAAACGTGCGCGTATTTCTCCAGGATGGGACCAAGGTATGGCGCTACCGTCCTGAACATTTCGACCGGGTACTTCTCGACGCGCCGTGCTCGAGCGAAGGCAGATTTCAGTTGAGCGACGAGAGTTCGTATTCGTTCTGGACGCCCGGTAAATCAAAAGAGATGATTCGAAAACAACGGCGACTTTTGTTCTCAGCCATTCACTCTCTTAAAGTCGGAGGCACACTCGTCTACTCCACCTGCGCCATTTCGCCAGACGAAAACGAGGGCATCGTGCAGCACGTCCTCGACACGTTCGCGACGAGTATGGAAGTGGACCCCATCGATCTTGATCTTGACGAACGTATCCCGACACTTGATCGGTGGCGCAAAAAAGAAGTGGATAGTCGGGTGAGAGGGGCATGTAGGCTCATGCCATCAAACCGCATGGAGGGCTTCTTCGTGTGCAGATTTCGAAAGACAGCTTCATCTGATCCGCCCGTTCTAAGGCGGACGAACTAACTCAGTACACTCTCGCCGTACTTCGCTTCCAGAAATCGTTCGCGATACAAGAAATGCGCTGTCTGGCAGACCTTATTTGTGTACAGGTAATTGATGCCTCCGCCGAGCAAGGCTCCAGTCACGGGCACCATTTGCGCCAGTTTTTTTTCGGTCAAATTCATTCCTAGTCGTTTCGCGATCGCCTCGATTGCGCTGCCCACACCCACCTGCTCCAGTAGTTGACCACCCTGCTGCCGGGCTACACGCGAGGCGGTGCGAACGGCCGGGGAGAGCGCTACATCTTTTTGGTTATTACTGGGTTGAGCCACCTTGTCGAGCAACTGAAGCGCGTATAGTCGCTCCGAATCCCGGCTGATGTCGAAGCCGCAATACGTGGCGTACTCGCCGGCTGCTCTCAGATTGATGGAGACGAGAGCGATCAGATCCGGGACAATACCCGCAGCGCCAGCCACACCCGTCGCGGCCCCTTCCACAGCGGCAAGCCCAACGTATTTTTTATCGAGACCTGATAGCACCGCGTCGACCTCTTCCAGGTCGAGGTCGTGGATGTCTGAAATTCGTTTTATTGGGTGGCCGTTCTTGTGATAGTCTTTTTTGACCGCGTCGGTCCACACAGAGTCTTGTGTTATTTCGTTGGTGAGCTCCAAGACCCCAGCAATCACATTTTCCATAGCCCAGTCGACCCCAGGAATTTTGTGAATCAGATCCGTGACGCTGTTCCAGGACTCGGAAGCCTTGGTCTTTGCCCTCGAATACCACGTATCGGGCGGATTACGCCACGCGCGAATCTCTTCGATTGCGCGCCGCTCGTAGACCGAGAGTATGTCTGGGGTCGTATTTGATGATGTAGAGCTCATGCAGGGGGTTTATACGATTCCCGGAGAAAATGTTGTGATCAGTCGTTTGTCACGAGTCATTTCAGTTGAAAATCGGCCAGTAGACGCCAAAACGTAGTCTCTGTTGCGGGATTGGGTAGTCTGGGATGATCAGATTACCAACCTGCGTTGACGTGCCGGAAAAGGCGTTTTCATAGGACAGGTAGATGATCGCGCCCCGTACACCAGCCTCAGCGACGAAATCAATCAGCCAGTTCGCTTTAAGCGTTTCGGATGCATTTTCAGGGAGTGCGAGAAGGCCGGTGGGCGTGTGCAGTCTCAGGCCGCCCATTTCTCCCCAATATCGGGCGCGCACATAGGCGTTGAGGTCAAGATCTCCTGTGAACATGCGCGCCCGCACTCCGATGCGCCCCGACGACCATTGCTCGGGCGATGCTCTTCGCCAGGCCGCAGCAAGCGCGCCATCGTCGTCCGTGCTCGTCGTTCTAAAGACCGGGTTGAGCACCGCATATAATCCTTGCTCAGCTTCGTCCCTAAATCCGATCTCCAAAGAGACACCAGTGGCAGTAGCAGAGCCCGATAGAGACTGAACTCGAATGACGGCTTCGGTAT
>CALBJU010000314.1 GCA_937893205.1 uncultured Bacteroidota bacterium | reverse complement strand
CAGCCCGGCGCTTCTGGCGAGAACGGGCTTGGTCCGTCTCTTCATATTTGACCGATTGGGCGAGCTCGTTTCGTACGGAGACCTCTTGATCGAGTAGAATTGTCGATAAAAACTCGGTGTGTGGTCCAATACTCTTCGTCCTAAGATAGCCCTGAATCGCCTAATAAGGCGATTTTTTCATTTTATACCCGTTTTGGAAAAAAACTTTCTAAAAGGTGGTCCAATTTATCCGCAGTTCTCGTGATGATCAGTGAACGGCAGGTTTAAAACGCATGATGCCTGCTCAAAGCAATCCAACAAGGTGGAACCGATGAAATCACTGACTCAACTCACAGCAATCCTGACCGTCGCATTAATGTTCACAGCTTGCAGCACTCCAGCAGACATCGATCTCGACGATCAGTTTGAAGGGCTTCAGACCTCCAGTTCGCAGAACATTGACCTGCCCGCCATGCTGATCAGCCTCCTGCCACAGTCTTCCTGGGTTGAGCGATCACGCGACGTATCCACGACGTTCTCCTGCCAGGAAGGAAGTACCGCCGATCTCGATTTCAGTATCATCGAAAAAGTCTACAAGGTGTTCACACCCGATAATCGGTTGTTCTACGTCGTCTCATCGGGCCGAGTCAACGGAAACAGTGGAAACGAGGTGCAGGACGCAGATGGTAACACCTACCAGATCGAAATCTCCGTTTCCAGTCCGGATTACAAGGGATTCAATACGAACGAAGTTTTCCAGTCGATGACCCTTGCCATCAGCACAGATAAAGCCACTCAATTTGTGGTTGAAGAATGGAAAGTTGAAGAAGTTGGAGCCGGATTCGGCAAGGCGTCCTTCAACGAAGAAGTAGGAGAAGTAAACGAAGGAACTGAAGACGTAGGCGAAGGAACCGACGATGTCACCGAAGGAACAGAGGGCGTTGAAGAGTCTGATTCGGCAACTGACCAAGTACCAGTACCAGATCGCCGCTTCTGTGGGTAACCACCTTAGAACTGTGAGATGAGCACGCCCCAACTCATCACCAGGTGTTCCATCATGCCGGAACACGAAACGGGCGGCGCCTCAAAAGAGGCGCCGCCCGCTCGCATTACCACAGTGTCCGAATGAGTAAGAGGACGAGCAGCAGGAGCGCGAGGATGCCCCAGAACAGAAGGTTGCGGGAAAGGTCTGAAGTCCGATTCTCGGTCGTGACGTGCTCATCCATCGCTGCGACAAGGCCCCTAGCGTGCGCAAATCGATTCTCAGGTTGCTTCTGGAGACATCTGCTTATCACGCTCTTTAGTTGCACGGGAGTGTCGTCGGTAAACGCAGGCTCATCATACAGAATGGAAGTCATGATGTCCCCAATTCCCCGCCCGGTAAATGGCTGACTCCCCTGACACATTTCAAATGCGGTCACACCAAGTGCCCAGATATCCGCCGCTGGCCCCGCCGGCGGATTGGTGAACAGCTCGGGACTCATGTAGGGCACGGTACCTTTCAAAATGCCAGCAGCGGTGGTCATCACGCTCGCTTCCATTCGTGCGACGCCAAAATCGAGAATCCGGACCCTGCCAGACTCCTCGACGAACAGATTATCTGGCTTGATGTCCCGATGCACGATGCCAGCGGCGTGGGCTGCTGCGAGCCCGGTAGCAGCCTGCTTCATTATTGACACGACAGATTTGACAGGCAGACGCTCTGTTTCCATCAATTTCCTCACCGTCTTCCCTCGATACAGCGGCATTTCGATGTAGCCGGTATCCTCGTCGGTGAAGCCCGTCGAATAGACAGCGCAGATATTCTCGTGATCCAGTGACGCAACGGTGCGAGCTTCACGAACAAATTCCTTGTAGTTCTGAACCTCAGAAAGCTCAATGACTTTCAGCGCGACCTCCCGGTTCAACCTTGTATCCCGGGCTGCATAGATTCGGCTCATGCCACCCCTGCCCATTTCCCGGATAACCTCGAAATGCGCTATGCGAGTGCCCTGAACTTCTTTTTCAGGTCCTTCGGCTTTCGAATCCGGCTCTGGATGGAGATGCGTGAACGCGTCTTTGAAATAATGGTCCGCTGCGTGCCGGACATCAAGAAACCCCTTCAGTTTTTCCGAATCAGCGTTGGGAAGCGAGCCCAGATATGCCTCCAGTGCCTCTTTTTCGAGTGAAAGAGCGTATTCAAAGTGCTCCTCCAGATTATTAGGTTTGCCGGGCTCCAGACTCATGTCATTCCACCGATAGCTTCTCAGTCGTCTGAAAGTAACTTATACAGCATCGATTGAGCCAACGTCCACCTGCGTTTAACGGTGCTTGTGCCAATCTGTAGTGCGTCCGCAGTTTCTTCAACCGTCATTCCCGCATAAAATCGACATTCGACAATCTCCACGAGCTCTGGGTACTCGTCCTCTATATGCTGCAGTGTGCGGGTGATGTCCAGTAATTCGGGGGAATCCAGGTCGGCCGCGGTCTCCTCGGCATCTTGAATAGAGACTTCTGTATTTCCCCACCTCGCTTGTGAGTTTCTTTGGACTTCGCGTAATCCTGCAGAACCTGCCTCATGGCTTTTCCCGCGATGGCCAGAAAGTGGGCCCGGTCGTTGAAAGCGAGAGCCTGGCCTTCGGTCAATTTGATATATGCCTCGTTAAGAACGGCGGTTGCGTTCATGGTCAGATTTCCCTGCCACCGATATCTCTCGGCCTTGGCGATGTTCATCAACGCGACGTGCAGCCGACTGAACAGTTCGGCCTGTGCTGCTTGATCTCCATCCCGGGCGGACGTGATCAGTCTGACCGTTTCGTTAATTGACATAATCTTTCGCGCAGTTCATCCGACTGAAAGTAAGGGACTCGCGGATTACTTTTCGTGACGACGCGACCACGATTCACACCTCAACGACGGTTCTAGAAGCCTGCGTTACCAAGGTCAGTGACCAGCCCGGAAATAAAGTCTTTCGAAGAAAATGAACTGCCGGGCAGTACGTCGATGCCGATCTGCTGGAGGTGATCAGCCTCGATCTCGCCCAGATAATTTCCCCAACGGGCCGACGACACCGATACAAATCCGTCATTCACGCCTTCACGCGAATACATCCACGAGTTGATGGGACGAAAAATCGGGTTGATCGAATTGAGCGTACCTTTTCCCGCACTGCCGGCGTACGACTGATAGAGAACGTCCTCATTATCGGGTACTTCATCATTGAACGACCCGGAAAGTGCTTCCGGGGTCAGATTCTCTACAGCCGAGTGGATATCGGTCTCGTCCTGTGTCGCGTATTCACCCAGCCAATTGGCGGCGCTCTGGACCAGTTCCCTGATTTTCTCGGGCT
>CALBJU010000313.1 GCA_937893205.1 uncultured Bacteroidota bacterium | reverse complement strand
GCGGTGTGGTGGTCATCTATGTTGAGATCGCCGGTGCACTTGAGCATCAGATCGAATCTGCCGTGCCGAGCGAAGGCGTCGAGCAGGTGATCGAGGAAGCCGATACCCGAATCAATGGAATTTGTCCCGGTGCCATCCAGATTCAGGGACACGGAAATGCTCGTTTCTTTGGTCTCACGGCTTACTTTTGTGCTTCTTGCCGGGGTTTGACGTTTCAATTGAGGAGCCTCTGGATATCGTTAGTGTCTGAGATCACGACTACAGCGCCGGATGCGAGGAGAACCTTGCGGTTTTTGTCGTATCCCAAACCGGATGCCGCCACCCCGATCGGAGTGATTCCTGCGGCGACTGCCGCGTTCATGTCGTCTGGCGTATCGCCGATCATCCACGGGTTAGCGAGACCCAGTTCGCCCATCGCGAGTCGGATGCCGTCAGGGGAGGGCTTGGATGGTGCATCTTCCATAGCAACCACATACCGAAAACATTCCTCGATGCGGTAGGCCTGGAGAAATCGTCTGGCATCTTTTCTGGGACGACCCGTGACGATCGCAGACGGGTATCTGCGAGTCACCTCGCGAAGTAGATCCGGCTCAATCAGAAGTGTTTCTCTCTCACAGAGACCAGCTCGCCCGGGCACACCCAGGTAGTGCTCCTGAAAGTGCTGAATGACATCTTCGATAACCGCGCTGACTCCCCTTTTTGCTAACAGGTCCCGGGTGAGGATCCAATCATCGTTGGCATTACCGAGCCTCTTTGCCGCGTCAATATCCTCCAGGCTTATTACGCATCCGAAGTCAGCGGCCGTACGGGTGATGCACGCTCGATACGAGTTGGTGACGTCTGCGATTACGCCGTCCAGATCGAACAAAATACCGTCGGGTTGGCGGATTGAGGTGATTGTCATGGCACTATCTGCGCGATTGATGACACGACAATGTCCGTTCCACCCGCCTCTTTTAAGGCCGGCAACAGCCCGGGAAGATTCTGGCGCGGTACTGCCGCACGAATTGCGAATCCCGAATCCCCGAACAGAGGAGCAACCGTAGCCTCCCGCATGCAGGGGAGGAGGGAAACCAGCGTGTCAAGGGTTTCTCGGGAGGCATTAATCTCAATCATGACCCGACTGCGGGCTTCCAGCACACTCTCCAGAAGAAGACGAAGACCGTTGATGCGTTCCCGTTTTGCGGGATCGCGCATAGCGGCTCGGCTGGCGAGGAGCCGGGTAGAGGATTGCATGATGGTGTCAAAGACAACGAGCCCGTTTGCCCGAAGTGTGGCTCCTGTCGCCACATTATCGATGATCAGATCGGCGTCCTCGGGCGGGAATACCTCCGTAGCACCGTAGGAGTGCACGAATTCGGCGTCGATGGATTGCTCCTTGATCCATCTCCGGGCGATGCGTTCGTATTCAGACGATACCACGATTCGCCGTTTGGGTAATCCACCGTTCGATGCCAATTCCTGAGGGATGGCGGCAATCAGTTGCACGCGATCGAGCCCTGTGTCCAGAACTTCCACAACGTCTGCGTTCAGCTCCTCCACCCAGTCAGCTCCCGCGAACCCAGCATCTCGACGCCCGTGCGAGAGCATCTCGATGATGTTCTGGGGCTTCATCGTCTTGGCGGCTGTGTTTTCAAGAGAAATGCTGGGCCTGTACCCACGCTCACTTGCCTTCACGGTGATTCCCGCATCTCCAAGTAGACGCAAGACACCTGATGCCATTCGGCCTTTCGGAAGCCCCAGGAGAAATGGGGTGTCAGATTTTTTCAACTCTGTCATATGAATTCGACTTTATGTGGGGCCGAATCCTCGATGACACGCTTCCTAGAAATGCAAAACGCCGACCATCGAGGCCGGCGTCAGGGTTCGCTACGTATCTGCCAAGCAGTTAACTATACACCTCGGTCGGGCCTCTTCGTGTTGAGTGGCTGTGATGATGCCGGGTGCTATGATGACGTATCGCGTTCATGGGCGGCAATAATAGGAGCTTTCGTTTTCAATGTCAAGACAAAAGCCTATTGGTCATCAATTATTGGTACTTCTGACGAAGGACACCGGCGCAGGTATCCGGATGTAACAGCAAGCGGACGAATGCGTAGAGGGGGAGCTCTACGCTATTTTGTATTTCTCATTCGAAGTCAGCTGAAGTGAAAAAATCGGGCATATTGATCATTTTCAGTCTGTTTTGGGTCGGTCTCGCCGTATCCCAGACTACGATCATCGAACCCATGGATCCACTCGGATCTGGGGTAGAATCCCAATATTTCATCTATCTCGACGAGGGCAACGTCTGGGAGTATGCCGTCACCAATGAGAAAGAAGGGTCTTCGATTTCTCCTTCTTATCTACGATTCACTGTCGAGTCACACCGCGAACTCAGACCGGAAGTGGATGACTACACCGTACGGACGGATGTATATGACGAGAATCAGAAGATTAGACAAACTCGGTGCGTGTTCAGGCGCATGCGCGGAAAGGTTCACCTTGTGGGTATGTCATCGATAGCTGGATTCAGTGACTGCAATTATCAGTCTCCAATGTCTCAGCAAGATGTCGCAATTTCTGAAGAACCTGTTTCAATTGACGTGGGCGGATCTGAATACAGCGCGGCGTCTTCGGGGACCTATCAGCATTTTTGGAGCAATAAAACTGGAGATGGTGGATACATCTCATTCAAATACGCCTCAGATCTGGGGCTGTATTCTTTTGAGAGCCACACGAATGCTTCTCCATCGGAGAGCGATCTCACGGACGGTGTCTGGCTCGGAACACTCATTTACGCCAAAGTTGCGGGCGTTGTGTTCGGAGAGTCCGAAGTGTCAGCGAAGTATAGTCCGACCGATCTGGCTCCCGGTTTGAGTCCGGTTCAGTAGAGCTGGTCATTCTACTCTCTAGTTGCGCAGCCGATCAAGTCGTCTTTGGAAGAATGGCTTGAAGCCGTCTTGAGCGAGTTCCAGCCCCTTCTCAAGGGAGCTAATTGCATCCTCGACCAGTTCGGCCTGCATCTGTACACCGCCGAGTGTGTAATAAATTGAGGAAGATTCCCCATTCACTTCGATCTCCAGATTCAGAATTTGGATGACGATTTCGTAATTCCCATCGTTTCCCAGGCTCTCGCCAAGTCCAGTCAGCGTCCCGGGGCCAAAATCATAGGCAAAGCCGCCGTAATGTTCATCCCGGAGTTCATGGTATTGAGCAATAGCCGCATCGATGCCTTCATCTTCTATTGTTTCAGCGAGCATGTCATCCAACATGATTGGCCTTGGTTGGCCCCGGTGACACGTCATGCAGGTTAGTTCTACTCGTACCTGAGGCTCGCTTTCCAGCGCGGTCAGCTTCGACAAGTGATCCTTTTGGATGGCCATAACCATCTCAATCATCACACGTGCCTTGAGTTTGGTGGATTTTTCGTCGGACACGAAATCAAACGTCGACAAATCCGGGCCATTTCCGACATGACAATGCTGGCACCGGACACCCAAAGAAGATGCGAATCCTCTCATGACCCGACCAAGTTCGGATCCTTTGGTGTGCGCCGGTAAAACCTTTAGATTTTCTGGCTCCTCCGGCCAAGACCACTGATTTTGTGCGGTAACCAACGGCACAAACAGGGTAGCGATCGCTACGAGCACAGTGAGAACCTTTATTCTGGCATAAATCATATCACGTTCCGGAAGATTTACCTGATTGCAATAGTGACGGGCTAATATCTCCAGTGTTTCTCTCGTTCTCCTTCTGAATGCGTATACCGTCGGTTTTTGCTGGGGGAAACGAAGTGCCCAAAAAAGGAAGACCCATGACAAATCGCCTAAGCGATCTATAGGGCGCAGGAAATTGACCTCTATCTGAATGTTCGACCCCGCCCGCCTATTCAGCTCATTAAAACAGCCCAATCAACCAGGCTCCCGTAAAAAGAGCTAGTATGCCCCAAGCGCGGAGCGCCGCCAACGGCCAGCCGCCAACCCAATTCAGCTTCTTTTCGAACTGTTTTTGGCCCACAAGGAGAGTTACGATTCCAGCGATCATCAATACACCAGCAAGGATTCGGATGAGCTCGATATCCGTGGACAAATCAGCGGAAAACCAGAGTGCTGCACCAAGCAATAATCGAGTACCCGCCGACCAGAATCGGCCATATGGGGATCGAAGCTTCTCCGCCAGCGACAGGAGCATTTTAGGCTGAAGAAGCGCGATTGCCCCTGGAAGAATCACGAATAGTGCCAATGCGGCGATAGGGACCAATTCCATTGCTTGTTACATGTGCTGTCTAATGGCTGGCGGATTTAATTATTCGCACTCCGTGCTCATTAGTCAGATTGCTTCGCAATCTTCGTTTCGGCAGCCTACGGCTGCTCCATCAGTCGGAGCCTTCGGCTCCTCGTGTGCGGCGAGCGGTCGCCCACCGGTCAGAAAGTAATCGTTTCCAACCGACTCGGCCAGTCGTGCGAGCCCGCGATATGCGCTTGTTATCCCTCCTTACCAAAGCATGCCCCGTACTCGCTTTGCTCGCCTGGATCTTCTTCGTTTTCGTCCTCCGAAAGCAAGCTTTCTTTGGCCAAAAACAAAGAAGCCCCATCCACTTTCGTGGACGGGGCTTTTTGGATGCGGAGGGGGTGGGATTCGAACCCACGATACCCGTGAAGGTATGCTGGTTTTCAAGACCAGTGCATTCAACCAGACTCTGCCACCCCTCCGGCAGCGGATCTGACGCAGCGCCAAAACTACGCTGTTCCGGACCCGAGTTCAACGAATACCTCGCCAAAATGGAGGGTGGCAATGATGAATAATCAGGAGATTACGAGTGGAATTCCGTGGCGTCCGGAAATCAACCAGCCGCCATTGGTTGGAGCGACTTCCTTCTTCCGGTCATGATTCGTTCACTTTAAACCCGATCTGGCGATCCTTTGAAACCGCAGTGGGACTCAGCATTTTTTTGATGGCATCAATCAACATGACTATTTCACCGTCATGCTGCGAAAGACGACTTTCAACTGAAGCCATTTTTCTCTTTAGGTCCTCGGTTACGACAAATGATTGGCGCAAGTTGACGAAGGCACGGACTACAAATACACTCATTTGAACGGCCACTTCTGACTTCAGCACATTTGCTGCCATGATGGTACCGTGTTCGGTAAATACGCGTGGCAAGCTGGACGAATACTTCAGCATACTGAGGTGGTCGCAATTTGCGACCACCTCACTCTTTTCGTTTTCGGTGAGCCGAAAAGAAAAATCATTTGGAAACCTGTTTTGGTTACGTTTTACCTGTTCGTTCAAACGCTTCGTCGAGACACCATATAGCTGCGCAAGGTCGGCGTCCACGATTACCTTTCGTCCACGAATCAGGAAAATGCGCGATTCAATGGGTTGAGGGGAAATATCACTCTGTCGATCATCCATCTTTGTGTAAGACCCAGAATGGACGTTGAAATGACCCGTCCGCGGGGGGTTGGCTCCACTAATTACAGCCGCTACCGAGCGTCGTCGTGTAGAAAACCCGGTATAGTCGGCTTCCATGGGCCGTGTTTGCGCTCTAGTTGCTCTTCTACGAGCATTTCTTCGGGCGTGCGCCAGCGAGGGTTCTTGCGGGATTCTTTCTCCTCATCCGCGATAAGATTCCACGTCGATTCGAATCGTTTGTTGGCCATATCGTCGTTCAAAGCCCGTTCTATCTCACTTTCTGCGTCCAGTTTTGGCTCTCTGGAATGGCGATAATCCATCCAGTGCTTGAGAATTCGGGTCAGAACCCAGGGAATGACTACAAGGAGTGTAAAAAACTTCATTTCCTGGTATCGGTGGGCGAGTCGATGTCTTAAAGATTCAGAAAGTTGGTGCCAGCCCTGTATTCCGAACGCGGACAATGCTTTCCGGGTACATAAAAAGAGAGTAAACCCTTTAAAAACGTCGAAGATCGATGCAGGGCAGCGGGTATGCAGGACTTCTTGAGTAAACCGCTCAGTAAATCCGCGTTGATTCAGGTGCTGAAAAGTTGTCCCAGGCTGGGAAGTCAGTCACCAGCCGTCTCTGAAATTGGCGACAGAAATTCTATTCCTTCCCGTTCGGCAAACAGGACGAGTCCTGTCGCTTCAAATACACCGACGGCTACCTCACAAGGCTGAGGGCATTGGTGTTATTGAGGTGATGGTCAAGTGCCGGATATCGAGTAGATTGTGCGGTGATTGAGGCAGGACCGTTAATACACCTCTCGTTGGACGTCCGTGAAAAGAGATCCGTATCCGCCCGAGCAGCAGTTCGAAACATCCCTCGCGTGGACCAGCGATGAGCCAATCGGATTGGTCATTGATCGCGCGGAGGGGTCGTATATCTTCCTGAAGGATGGATCTCGCGTAATTGATCTGATATCGGGGATCGCCGTATCCTCGATTGGACATCGGCATCCCGCGGTGATGGCGGCCATTCGTCGGCAACTCGATCGACACCTTCACGTCATGGTGTACGGTGAGTTCGTCCAGGAAGAGCAAGCAGGTTTTGCGGCGGATCTAACGGCCGTTCTTCCTCCAGAGCTGTGCTCCGCGTATTTTACTATGACGGGAACGGAGGCCAACGAGGGCGCACTTAAGCTGGCCAAGAAGTACACCTCCCGGACCAGGATGGTCGCGTTTTCCAATTCGTATCACGGTGACACACAGGGCTCTCTGTCGGTAACTGGTCGAGACGTTTATCGAAAACCTTTTCTACCCCTTCTTCCCAATGTGGAGTTTTTACCATTCGATGATATCGCCGCCCTCGAAGCCATCAACACGGATACGGCCTGTGTGATCACGGAACCCATTCAGGGTGAAGGGGGCATAATCGTTCCCTCTGCTCGTTGGCACCAACGACTTCGCGAGCGGTGCACTGAGACGGGTGCGCTTCTAATCTTCGATGAGATTCAAACCGGCTTCGGTCGAACGGGAAGTCTTTTCGCGTTCGAGCAATTTGGCGTGACCCCGGACATCTTGACGCTTGCCAAGGCCATGGGGGGCGGTATGCCGCTGGGAGCGTTCGTGTCCTCGAAGGAAATAATGGGCGCCTTCAGAACCGATCCTCCCTTGAGTCACGTCACAACATTTGGAGGGCATCCGGTGTCATGCGCAGCCGCGAGGGCAACGCTCTCTGTGATTCAGAACGAAAATCTGGTGGAGCGAGCGGTGCGGATCGAAAGTCAGATTCGTAGCCATCTCGTGCATCCATCGATCGCGGAAATCCGGGGAAAAGGCGCGATGCTGGGAATGGAACTGCGTGACGCGGGCCTGACGGCCCGCGTCACAAAACGTTGCCTCAAGGGTGGAGTACTCCTCGGGTGGACGCTGCACTCCGACTCAGTGGTACGACTCGCTCCACCGCTCAATATCGAGGAAGCGGTTCTGGATGAAGCAATTTCGGTCATCCTGGCTGCGCTGCAGGAAAACTAGCCGCCGTACTTGGCAGGAATCGGGGTATTCGGATTTTCACCCTGCCAGAAGATGTTGACCACCCACCAACGATGGCCATCATGTTTGAGTTGAACACTGTTGATTCCACGGGTAAATGGCTCTTCATCCTCCGCTGTTCGACGCGACTCGTAGGTGCTGAAAATGTGAGCGACACCACCAAATCGTTTTTCGATCCGATGGATCTCGTTTTCAAAAAACCCGTTCGCGAC
>CALBJU010000312.1 GCA_937893205.1 uncultured Bacteroidota bacterium | reverse complement strand
CATAGGCCATCGGCGCCGCTCCCATCGGCATTCCCGGATGACCGGAGTTGGCTCGCTGAACGGCATCTACCGCCAGAAATCGGAGCGTGTTTATCGAGAGTTGGGAAAGTGAGATGTCTAGTGTGGCAGCAAGTGCTTCGTTGGGCATCGACAGTTTCAGATTTGGGCGATCAGGAAGGAGAGTTGGCGCAAGACACCGCGAAAGCGAGCGCTTTATCGGGTCCTGGGTCCGCTAGGCAAAAGTACAAAATCGACCGCCCGAAAAGCAGCCCGCCGGTCGCCATTTTGTGCGCTTGTTAGTAACATTTTTGGAGGCCGAAACTCTACCCCCAGACGCAGCCCGGCAGTGGGCCAGCCAGCGACTCATCTCGCCTGAAAACGGGTTACCCCTTGGCGTTCTCGATAGCAATTCCCGCAATCAGTTCGTTCATGCACTGACGTGATTTAGATTCCGCCGTGATAAACCTGCCGTTGATCATCACACTGGGAGTTCCTGTGACTCCGAGCTCGGTAATCTCTTGACGACGATCAATGATCATCTTCTGATTCAGTCCGCGCTCCAAGCGCTGCCTGAATTTGTCTGCTTCGATGCCAAGGCCTTCTGCGAGACCCACGATCTGGTCCATCGACATTCCACCCTCCCGACGATTGTCATATTGGGCCTGAAGCATTTCGTAGTAGAGACCATCCTGACTGGCTACATACAGCGCCTCGATCTGAATCAACGAAATTCTCCATAGCACGAAGGGGATCATGAAAAACCTGGCATGTTGACCGCTGTCAGCCACTACCTGCTTCATGATGGGGTGAAGATTTTTGCAGTGCTGGCAATTCGGATCAAAATATTCAATCACGGTCACGGAGGCATCGATATTTCCCAGGTAGGGATCACTGATCGTGATCAACGACATATAGTCTTCAACCGTAGCCATATCCTCCTTATAACCACATTCCTCGACAGGTATTGGTTCCTGCTGTGGCTGGATGAGGCTGCTGCCCGACAGCAGCACTACCAGGGCCAGAGGAGCAAAGACAATCCGCAGCTTCACGGGTCTCTCGCGTTGATTTTATGGAGCTTCCAGACCCTATCGAAGCCAGTTCCAGCAGGGTCTTGATCACATGGTACGCCATACCGTGAATACATTGGTAATGATCCGATTTTCGTCCGTATCAAGCGATTCTTTCATAGATTCTGAACCGTATACGAACAAGCTGCAGCCATGCAGGAAATCTTCCAGAGTGAGTTCTCCGTCAACTTGATGATCACAGGGCTGATCATCATCGTCGCGATCCTCATTACCAAGCTCGGACAGCGCATCGCGCGCGGATATTTCGATGATGCCGAACGCAT
>CALBJU010000311.1 GCA_937893205.1 uncultured Bacteroidota bacterium | reverse complement strand
ACATGATATACGCTTTGGAAGCATCAATCTGACTCTCGTCGATTATGCGAACACTCGCTTCTGTCGTCTCAAGACGGGCAATTTTAGCTTCGAGATGCCCCTGTTCTTCTTTTGCCGCGTCATATTCGGCGTTTTCTGAAAGATCACCCTGGGCACGAGCTTCCCCAATTGCCTGAGCTATGCGAGCGCGCTCTTTGGTCTTCATGAAGTGGATTTCGTCTCGCAGCTTCTGGAGGCCTTCTTCGGTCAGATAAGTAGTTTTTTGATCGCTCATTGTTCAAATTTCACGCTGATCGGCGAATGTTGGTCTGTACGTATCGCTGCGTCTTCGTCTACAAAAAAACGCCACTACCCTGCGGCAGCAGCGATTGCTCGGTCGTCGAGCATCCTGTCTAATTGACTCGCTCCAACAATGATTTTACACTTTTTGATCCAGGTCATGGGAAAATTCAGTCGATTTTGCCACTCAATTATCCGAATGTGGTCCATATCGGATTGAAATGCGCTGTTTTGGCTTGCCACAGCCCGGTGGTCGCGGGCAGCTTGACACAATACTCAAACTTCAGGCCAGTCAAATGAGGATCAAAGGGTGTACGCCATTGTTCGAACCGGCAACTGATTGAATCATCAAACATCTCATAAGATGCCATATCCCGAGCCTCTCGTAGAGCCCATGAGGGCGGAACTCGTTGCTGTAGGAGTGAATGAAATGCGTACTGCGGAAGAGGTCGACAATGCCTTCGAAGCAGCGCGAGACAAGACGATGCTTCTCGTTGTCAATTCTGTATGTGGTTGTGCCGCAGCGAATGCACGTCCAGCAGTTCGACTTTCACTGCAGTCGAATGTATTACCAGATATGTTCACTACGGTGTTTGCAGGACAGGATATGGAAGCTACGGCGAGAGCGCGTGAGTACATGGCAGGAATCCCTCCATCATCACCGTTCATTGCGCTGATTAAGAACAACGACCCTGTATTTGTCCTCGAAAGACGTCACATTCAGGGAAGAGCAGCGAGCGCAATCGCCTCGGATCTAGTGGGCGCATACGCTACGCATTGTGGCACATCGGAAACTGATGCTTCCGACAAAAATGGCGAGCCGAAATTGGAAACAGAAACATCTACGGATTTGCCTCCGACGTTTCGTTCCATATTGTAGCACGCTGACCGAGAATTACGCCCATTTGCGGATTTAACATCGCGTCGAATTTGACGATACCTGCGTGTATAGTCACAATTCGCGAGAATGCGATGTTAGCGCCCGTAAATAATATTCGGCATCTGAAGCCCCCCCGACAGAAGTCTTATATGTTCGCCCCACGCTGGACGAACTGTTTCAACTCTGTGCGGATTTCAAGCTGATAAGATCTGTTTCTCCTGAGGGAGAACAGTTCCATATTGAGTGTAAGGGTGAAACCTTCTTTGTTTCGGCAAAAGAGGCGGAAATCCTCGCTCGCGGATTACTCATTGGGTACTTCGCCATGATGGCAGGAGACGATCTGTCGCTCGCAAGCTGGGATGAGTGACGAACTATCTGCATTCTCCATGAAATTCGTTCTCTGAATTTCTAAAGCCGAACACGAAATTGATTGAAGGGTACACCTGTGTTCTAGAATTTTGCAGGTAACCCCATATATAGATGCGTGAAGTATTCATCGTAGATGCAGTCCGAACACCGATCGGTCGGTTCGGAGGCGCATTGAAGGACCACTCAGCCGTCGACTTGGCTGCTCACGTTATGAAAGCCTCTCTCGAGCGCTCCGGCGTCAGTGGCGAGCAGCTCGACCTGTATATCTTCGGCAATATTCTGCGAGCAGGCCAAGGTCAGTTGATCCCTAGACAGGCGGCCCTCAAGGCTGGAATTCCCGATCAGATCGATGGCTTTGCGATAGACATGGTTTGCTCTTCCGGGATGATGAGTGTGATGCAAGCCACCACCATGATCCGAGCTGGAGAGGCGAACCTGATACTGGCTGGAGGCACAGAGTCGATGTCAGGAACCGGCTTCTACCTTTCTCATCGCGCCAGGTGGGGCTATAAATTTCTGATGGGAAATCCGGAAGGCCTGACTGACCTTCTGCTGCATGACGGTCTTACGGACCCGATGAGCGGCGAGGCAATGGGGGCGCAGACCGATCGTCTGGCGGCAGAAAAGGGCATTTCGCGCGAGCAGCTGGACGAGGTCGCAGAGGCTTCGCATCAAAGAACGGTGGCCGCGTGGGAGAGCGGCGCATACGACCCGGAGGTTGCTCCGATCGAGTATCGCGATCGACGAGAAGTCAAAACACTGAAAAATGATGAGGGAGTACGAGCCAATACAACACTCGAGTCTTTGGGCAAACTTCGGCCGGCGTTCGACAAGGAGGGCGTCCTGACAGCGGGTAACAGTAGCCAGATCAGTGATGGTGCCGCGGCCATCATGGTCGCGAGTGGAGACACAGTGGATCGACTCGGACTGAAGCCTATTGCTCGCATTCTGGCGAGTTCTTGGGCTGCGGGAGAACCATGGCGTTTTCCTGAGGCGCCGATCCCTGCCGTCAATAAGGTCCTTGAAAAACTGTCGATGAAAACCGATGATTTTGATCTATTCGAAAACAACGAAGCATTTTCCTTGAACAGCGTCCTGTTTCGGGACACGTTAGGCGTTTCCTACGACAAGTTGAATGTCCACGGTGG
>CALBJU010000310.1 GCA_937893205.1 uncultured Bacteroidota bacterium | reverse complement strand
GAATCGGGGGACCGAATCTCCTCTTCCATGATCAGTGCATAGAGTGCGCCGGCCATATCATCGGCATTGAGCGCCTCGATCAGGCGTTCATATACACCATCTGCTTTTTCTTCCTTTCCCTTGCGCCTGAGCCGCTCGACGTACCCCTCGATGAGTTGATCGGCTCGGTAGCGTTTTTTGGAGGTCTTGTCGTCGATCAGCGGGTCATTGAACGCGTCGACGTGTCCGGAGGCCTTCCACGTGGTCGGATGCATCATGATCGCAGCGTCGAGGCCCGATATATTGTGGTGCTGATAGACCATGGAGTTCCACCAGCGCTGGGTCACATTTCGCTTGAGTTCTACACCCAGTGGTCCGTAATCATAGGTGGCCGCAAGCCCCCCGTAAATCTCGGAAGACTGAAAAATGAATCCGCGACGTTTCGAAAGTGAAACGATCTTATCGAACAGGTCGGACATTCAGCGAGTGGGCGTGTGGAATAGAATAGAACCTCGAATCTACGGATGAAATACGGATATGGCAGTGCCAGGGCTTGAAGATCTGCGTGATATTCTCAGCTGGATAATTTGGCCCCGATATTGAAGGCGAGATTATTCGATCGAGATTATCGGGACACTGATTCACCCCGCATCATCACCCGTCACCTGCCGTCGTGAGGCCCCGTTCGGCGAGTGATGTGAAGGTATCAGCAGCAATGATGATGTGGTCTCGCAGGGGTATTCCGACGACCTGCCCGGCTCTGGCCAGCTGACGCGTGATCAAAATGTCCTCGCGGCTGGGTTCTGGATTTCCTGAGGGGTGGTTGTGAATGCAGATCACGGCCGCTGCGTGTTCGAGAATTGCGCGGCGAAAAATGAGGCGGGGCTCCACGATACTTGACGCCAGGCCTCCTTCACTCGCCGTAAAATCTGCTATCCGAACGTGTGCGGTGTTGAGCAGAATAACCTTGAACACTTCTCTTTTGAGATCGGCCATCACCGGGCCGTATTCCCGAAAAACGTCCTGGGGACTGCGAAACGAGGCCGCCGCCTCTCGCGGGATCCGTGAGAGGCGGCGGCCCAGTTCAAACGTCGCTGCCAACCTCGCCCCTTTTGTAGGTCCAATCCCATCCTGACTCAGGAAATCGCGAACGCCACGGGAAGCCATCTCTCTCAGAGATGAGTACGATTTTAGTAGGGCTTCGCCCACCATGACGGAAGAGCGATTTTTGGCTCCCGTCCCGATTACCAAAGCCAGCAATTCAGCATCGGTCAGAATACTGATGCCATGCTCAAACAGTTTTTCTCTCGGGAGTGGCGAGATGCTACTATCCCCCGGGCCGTTCACCTTCATAAATGAGTCCTTTCTTCTGAGAAAAGACACCTGATCTTCTGGGAAAAGACACTAGCGCGGCTTGGGCGTAACCGTCAGTCGCGGGACGGAATGAGGCTGTTCAGTAGCTCTTCGTTCGTTGGATGCTGCTGCATGTGCCTCATCAGTGCCAGCATGGCATCGACCGGGCTGCGGCTGTTCAGAGCTCTGAACAGGCGGTTGTGTTGATCGATCCAGTCGGGCCCGATGAGGAGTTCCTCGTTGCGCGTCCCGCTCTTGCGGAGGTTTATTGCCGGATAAATCCGCTTGTCGGCCATTTCCCGATCCAGCACAATCTCAGAGTTTCCAGTGCCCTTAAATTCTTCAAAGATGATCTCATCCATCCGGCTTCCCGTGTTGATGAGAGCCGTTGCGATCAGCGTCAGTGATCCTCCGTCTTCGATATTGCGCGCGGCCCCAAAAATCTTTCTGGGAATGGTCATCGCCCGAGAGTCGAGTCCACCCGACATCGTGCGCCCGCTACCCTTTGAATACAGGTTGAAGTTGCGGCCCAGTCTGGTCAACGAATCCAGCAGCATGACCACGTCCTTCCCCTGTTCGACCACGCGCTTTGCGTATTCCAGAGAAAGCTGCGATACGCGGACGTGGTTGTCTTCATCTCGATCATTGGAGGACGCGAACAGCGTTGCAGAAGTGGTGCGGCGAAAATCAGTCACTTCTTCCGGGCGCTCGTCCACAAGCAGAGCAACCAGCTCGATCTCTGGATGGTTCTTGGTTATGGCCGCCGCGATCTCTTTCAACAGGAATGTTTTGCCCGTCCTGGGTGGAGCGACGATCAACGCTCTCTGTCCTTTTCCGATGGGCGCCGTCAGATCCACGATTCGCGTGGTGTAATTTTTAGGATCGGTTATCAGTTGAAGCTTTTCATCCGGATAGATAACGTGACCCTTGTCGAAATCACCAAATTTTACCCATTCTTCCGGGGGTATGCCCATCACCGAGTCGATTTCGTAGACTTGCATATCTCCCTTTCGACCGGGCCGTAAGAGGCCCTCCATGACCATTCCATCACGCAATTTGTAGCGCTTGATCAGGGCTGGTGAAACAAAAGCGTCTTTCTTTCCTTTCGGAACATCATGACGAAATTCCCGAATAAATCCGAATTTCTTATCACCAATCAATTCCAGAATTCCGCTGAACGGCTTGTCGGACATGAAGTTATAAATTATTTCGTATCCCCTGAATGAAACGCCAAGCTCAGGCGTTGGAAGGGATAAGAATGCCACGGTGAGTATCTTCTCGGCTAGTGCCCCAGTAAACAAGGCGAGAGAAGATCGACCTAATTGTAAGCATGCCTCCTGGAGCTGTTTGAAGCTCTCGGGCACAGATCTATCTAATATAGCGGGTATTGGCCCCGACAACAACGAAAACGCTTCTTGGGACTACGAATTTCGGATTCAGAATCAGGCCAGAACCTCCATCTCACTGTCGGTGGAGCTTCCATCGTCATCCGGGTTTTCGAGTCCGGTCAGCCTGACGCACCGGATCTATTGGTGCTCCACGGTTGGGGTAGTTCGTCCTCATCCATGGGCCCTTTGATCTCACGATTGTCTTCCCGTTTTCACGTGATTGCATTCGACTTCCCGGGTCACGGGCTTTCTGCTCCCCCACCGCATGCCTGGGGAATGGACGAGCAGGTGGAACTGGTCCTTCGGGTTGCCGCAAAAACCGGCCTGACAGATTTCGGAATCGTTGGCCATTCCAATGGGGGCCGGGTGGCGCTCGAACTCGCGTCGCACTCACCGTCTGATCAAGGCCTAGCGTTCCTAGCGCTTATCGCGCCGTCCGGTATTCGCCGCAAGCGGGGGATCTCCTACTTCATTCGGTTGTGGACAGCCAAAATATTGAAGGCGCCATTTCTCATTCTTCCTGAGAAGCCAAGAGAGCTGGGACTCGACTGGGTCAGGCATTCTCTCGTGTGGCGATTGCTTGGATCCTCTGACTATCGACAACTGAGCGGAGTGATGCGCGAGACGTTTGTCAGGACGGTCAACCACTACTTCGATGGCGGACCAAATGACAGTGGACTCAATAATGTCACGTGTGACGTCGTTCTGTTCTGGGGATCCGATGATACCGCGATTACCCGAAATCAGATGGATACGATGCTCGACCTGCTTCCAAACGCTGGACTATACGTAGTCAAGGACGCCGGACACCAAGCTCAACTGGACCAACCAGACGTGATTGCCGCCGGAATAGCCGGAATAGCCGGAGTAGCCGGAGTAGCCACATTGTGACTACGCTGAACCTCATAGCGGCAACGCTTGCAGTGGGCTTCGCCGTGTGGAGAATTGCGAGGCGGGTGCGTTTTTCGCTACACATGCTGCAGTTGTTCGGCTACAAGAGTGCAGAGTTTGGTCGTTGGCTGAACGAGCGCACATTTGACGTCGTCTTTCGGCTGTCGCACGGTATTGGCTTGGGTCTCACTGCGCTGGCCATCCTGTTTCAGCCAGCGGGAGCCTTCTGGCCTATCGCACTGTATCTGCTCTGGGCAATCACATTTTCTTCTTCTCGAAGGTATCGACGAGATACGCCCAAAAAGCCTCTCGTCTGGACCGCCCGCATGAAACGATTGGCGTTGAGTTCGGGAATCATCGTATCCATTCCCATCGGAGCGGGGTTGCTCCACGCCTCGGGAGAGCAAGGCGTTCTCTGGACCGCGTGGTTCCTGTCTGGATTCCTGCTCGCTGACCTTTTTGCACCCATCGCGGCCCGATTTGCGACCGTCGTAAATGCACCCTTCGAGCGCCGAATCCACCGCGGGTTCAAATCCATGGCGAGGGTTCGCCTGGCTGAGCGCCCGGACCTCGGAGTGATTGCCATCACGGGCTCCTACGGCAAAACCTCGGTAAAATTCGCAATCGGCGAAGTGCTGTCCCAGCGCTACGCAGCCCTCATCACTCCGGGCTCGTTCAACACTCCCATGGGAATCAGCAAGGTGATCAACGAGCAGTTGACGGACGAGCACAGATATCTGGTTCTGGAAATGGGCATGCGCCACGAGGGAGACATCGCCGAACTCGCTCGCATCGCTGCGCCCGACATTGCCGTCCTGACTTCGATTGGAATCGCCCATTTGGAGTCCATGGGGTCGATTGAGGCCATCGAAAAGGAAAAGTTGTCGTTGCTGCAATTCCTGCCTCCGGGAGGTGACGCGGTGGTAAACGGCGACGACAGGCGGATCATGAAGGCGGTAAAGGATGCCGACTGCAGCCTCACCGTGGTCTCGACCTCTCCCGGTGTCGGTGACCTGTGGGCGACGGACATTTCATACGGTCCTGAAGGATCCTCGTTTACGGTTCAGACCACCTCGGGAGAGATTGTCTCTTTCCATACGAGGCTCCTGGGAAAACACAATGTGATCAATATTCTATTGGCGTTGGGCGTTGGCCTGGTAGCGGGGATGAGGCTTCGCCAGATGCGGTATGCCATCTCCAGGCTTGACCCGATCGAGCACCGATTGCAGCTCAAGAATCAAAATGGGCTCCTGGTAATCGACGACGCATTCAACTCTAACCCGGTTGGAGCCGCGAGTGCTGTCGATGTGCTCGGCCAGTTTACATCGGGTAGACGAGTGATCGTGACCCCGGGGATGATTGAGCTGGGGGATCAGGAGGCGGAAGCCAACCGGGAATTCGGAAGACAGATTGCTGAGAATGTGGATGACGCCCTTCTGATCGGCCCGGAACGAACCCGTCCTATTGTCGAGGGACTTCAGGACAAAGATTTTCCTGCGAATCGCACCCACGTACTTTCGACTCTTTTCGAAGCCTGGGATTGGATTGCAGCCAACATGGGCCCGGGCGATGTGGTCTTGTTTGAAAACGATTTGCCGGATCAGTTCACCGAAGCCCCGGGAAAATCATGACCCAGGAAATTCAGACCACCCAGGAGACGCAGGTAGATCTGTTCTCAGATGTTGTGCGCGATACCAGCGATCTCGCCTTCGAACGAAAGCTCTGGACGGGCGGCCTGATTCACGTGGCCGGCGTGGATGAAGCGGGGCGAGGCTGCCTGGCGGGTCCAGTCGTAGCTGCTGCCGTCATCCTGCCCCAGGAAGTCAGAATTGAGGGCGTAACAGACAGTAAGTTACTCAGCGAAGGAAGGCGAACAGAATTGGCTTCGATGGTCAAGGAAACGGCGCTTGCCTGGTCGGTGGCTTCCTGTTCTCCCGGCGAAATAGATGAATTGAACATCCTATGGGCATCCATGGAAGCCATGCGACGAGCCATTGAGGGACTTGCAGTTTCGGCTGAGCACGTCTTGATCGATGGAAATACCTCCATTCCGAATCTTGGGATATCCTCAAACGCGATCATCAAGGGTGATTCTCGCAGTCACACCATCGCCGCGGCCTCGATTCTAGCCAAGACCCACCGCGACACCTTGATGAAAGCATTGCACGTTGAGTACCCGGTGTATGGCTGGATCACCAACGTAGGTTATCCGACCACTGCACACTATGAAGCGCTCAGGAAACATGGAGTGACCGATCATCACCGACGCACATTCCGGCTATCCTGATGCGTGAAATCCGAGTATCCATAATCATCGTGTCCTGGAATGCACTGGAAATCGTCAAGCGCTGCCTGCCCAGTGTGACCCGTACAGACTTCGATGGTTTTGAGATCATCTTCGCCGACAACGCCTCCACCGATGGCAGCGCGAGCTGGGTGGAATCAGAATTTCCTGAGATTCGCGTGGTGCGCAATCCGGAGAACTGGGGATTCGCCCGGGGCAATAATGAGGCCGCTCGTCATGCTCGCGGAGAGATCATTGTTCTTCTCAACAACGACGTCGAAGTACCACCGGGTTGGTTGACTCCAATCGTGGCCCATCTGGATGAAAATTCGAATGTTGGAGCGGCGCAGCCAAAACTCCATCAATTCGACAAGAGAGAGCATTTCGAGTATTCAGGGGCCGCTGGAGGCTTTCTTGACCGACATGGATATCCATTTGCCAGAGGCAGAATATTTGACACTTTGGAGGCCGATTCGGGGCAATACGATGGGACGTACCAAGGTACGTCCGAAATATTCTGGGCCTCTGGGACGTGTCTGGTGATTCGGAGGAGCCTCTGGGAGCGGTTTTTTGGGCTGGAAGAAAGCTTCTTTATGCACATGGAAGAGATCGATTTGTGCTGGCGCGTCCGGTCGGCGGGATATCAAATCGTGTGCGTCACTGATTCTGTCGTTTATCACATGGGAGGGGCCAGCCTTGCCCAGGGAAGCCCGCAGAAAACGTATCTGAACTTCCGAAATAATCTCTTGATGCTGTACCGCAATCTGCCGGCCAACAAATGGCGGCGCGTTTTCGCCGCCCGACTGGTGCTGGACGGAACTGCCATTCTTCGTGCGTTTCTGACTCTCAAGCCAGGGGACGGTTGGGCAATACTCAGAGCCTACGTCGCAGCGCACCGGATGAAGTCACAGTTTGCGAACGCACCCCACGAAGGAAGCGCTCCTCTCCCTTACACCGGATCGATCGTCTTGGATTACTTCCTGAGGGGCCGAAAACATTTTTCGGAACTGCCGCAGGATAAATTTCACCGTCAGGATTCGCGCTAACTCTTTGGAGGCCTCAGCGCCAAGCCAACGGACAACAGAATGACAACCATGGCCACGGCGGCTATGATTGTCGGGACTTCTCCAAAAAACGCAAAGCCCAACAGCGAAGCTCCGACAGGCTCGAACAGGCTCGCCAGACCGATCGTTGCTGCGGGGAAATAGCGGACCGCGTAGTTGAGCGCCCCATGGCCCATCAGCTGCGGCACGACGGCCATCGTGAAGCATAACGCATATATCGACCAGTCGTAGCCGAACAGGTCAATGTCCCGAACGAGCGCTATCGACAGGGTGGTGAGCGCAGTAACCACATAGAGAGGCGCTACATAAGCGATCCATGATCTACGCTGTCTGACGTGACGACCGATCAGGAGGTAGACCGATATAAAGCCCGCCGCTGAAAGCGCGAGGCCGTTTCCCAGCAATGGATTGCTGCCTTCGAACTCATTTCCCATCGCATGATCTGCCCAGCCAAGGGCTACCGTGGCCAAGGTTGCCACGATAATGGCGATGATCTCAACGTTGCGGGGGCGCTCTTTCAGGATCAGGAACCCCAGGATTGCGAGAAAGATGGGGCTGAGAGAGACCAGCGTTGAAGCGCTGGCGATATTGGTGTAGTAGAGTGAGCTGATCCACGTGACGAAATGAAATCCCAGGAAGGCTCCCGAAACCATGATCAACAGGCGTTCGCGGCCCGTGAGCGAGAGAATTTCTTTGCGCCCCCGTGTGAGCGCAAAAGGGAGCAGCATCGCAGCCGCAAAGATGGTTCGCCAGACGGCTACAGCTTCGCCCGGCGCGTCCCCCGCGTACCGAATCAGGATGGCGCTGATCGAAATAGCCAGTAGTCCGGCAATCAGAACGAAATAAACGTGCGCGCTTCGCTGCTCGGGAGGCGCCTCCATTATCGGAGTCGATCCATCGATCTAATAAGTTTGATGTCTTTGTCGATGCTTCTACCGGCCATCACAAAAAGAAAAAAGGCGACAACCGGACTCAGAAGGATCGCTAACGATCCGAATGATGCCACGGACTGAGCGAAAGGAATGCCTTCCGAGAGAAACTGGGCGACAAGCACAACCACGAGCCCGCCCAAACTCGACACCTTCAAAGCGAGTAACACTTTGCGCTGCCTTTCTCTGGAGTTGTACAGAAACACGGAAAACAGCGCCCCCACCGCTGCCAGACTGAACAGTCCCAGGGTCAGTGGAGCGAACCATGCGATTTCCATCGCGGTCTTCCCCACCCAGATTTCATCGAGGAGATACACCATGGCAAGCACCATGGACGCCAGAGCAAGATAAATCGATTGAATACGCTGAATCATGGCTACCTCAGGTGTTATACTTTTTCGGCCACCCGTACGGCCACCTGCTCAGCAAATTCAGTCGTCGTGGCGCTACCGCCTTGATCGCCCGTGAGATATTTGCCCTCTTTATATACCTCCACCAGTGAATCATGGACCGCATCGGCCGCCTTGATTTCACCGAGATGTCGAAGCATCATTTCTGCCGAGCGCAGGAGTGCTGTCGGGTTGGCCTTATTCTGCCCGGCGATATCGGGCGCACTGCCGTGAACGGCTTCGAACACGGCGTATTCGTCTCCAATATTGGCACCTGCAACCACTCCTAAGCCTCCGACGAGACCAGCTGCCAGATCGCTCAATATGTCACCAAACAAATTCGTCGTCACAATACAGTTGTATTCCTGGGGTCGGACCACGAGCTGCATGCACATATTGTCGATGATGCGGTCATTGAACTCCAGCTCGGGATAGTCGAGCGAGCGTTCTTGAGCCAGTTTGAGAAACATCCCAGACGTCAGTTTCAGAATGTTGGCCTTGTGCACAACCGTGACCTTGTCGCGGTCGTGCGTCCTCGCATAGTCGAAACAGAAATTGATAATCTTTTTCGATCCCGCTTTCGAAATACGGGCTACGGAATCGGCGATATCGTGCCGTTCATCGTAAGATTCCAATCCAGAGTAGAGGCCTTCGGTGTTTTCCCGGAAAATCATCAGATCGACATTCTTAAAAGGCGTCTCGATACCGGGTAGATTTTTGCATGGCCTTACGTTTGCGTACAGGTCCAGCTTCTGCCTCAACTGGACATTCACTGATTTGAACCCCTTTCCGACAGGCGTCGTGACCGGGCCCTTCAGCGCGATACGAGTGGTTCTAATCGATTCAAGTACGTGATCCGGAAGCGGCGTGCCGTACTCTTCGACAGCGTTCGCTCCAAGTTTTTCGTGTCGCACCCAGTCAAATGAGATGCCCGTAGCTTCAAGGATGGTGAGGGTAGCCTCGGTGACTTCGGGCCCGATTCCGTCACCGGGGAGAAGAGTAATTCTGTACGACATAATTGGAGCTTGGCGCGACCGTTAGGGATTTTCAGGTGGTGACTGAATTTACGGGATGACCAAAAAAAAAGGGCCCCGCCAACGCGGAGCCCCTTCGATTTCTGAATTGATTCACGTAGCGTTGCAAGAGCACTAGGACGGAATCTCTCTCTTGGAAGAGTAGTTGATTCTGAGCGTTCCCGCTTCTCGTAATTCGCCGTGAATGTCGAGGACAACACCCATTTCTGAGGTCTCGTCCACTTTGAGTGAAACGATGAGCCGTGGTTGCTCGACAAGTTTGCTGTACATGATCGTCCTGACATTCCCCAGATCTTCGACCAGAGCATCATCAATCTGAACGCTGGTCTCCCCAATTCGATTGCCTTCCAGCTTTTTAGGGCCGATGTAGACGTAGGTAACCAGTCGTTTTTGATCAATCTTCGTGAGAGCTTCGGCTTTAGGAAGCAGCGTCCGAACCTGGACTGTTGTCTCCCTGAGCACCGTCGTAACCATGAAAAAGATCAGCAACATGAAGATGATGTCCGGCAGCGAAGCTGTTGGAATCTCTTCCTTCGTCTTGGTTTTCTTTTTGAAATGTCCGGCCATGTCACGCTCTCAATTTAACAGGTTTCGGAGGGTTGATCAGGTCCCATCTGGCTCGGCAATCGAGATGGCGGCTTTTATCTTGTCTCTGATGATGTTTTCGGCTCCAGACTCGGTGATCGCGCTCACATACGTCTTGTAGTCCAGATAACCGAGCGCCCTTGCTTCTGAATCCCACATCTCGAAGTAGGCCATCCACACCTCGTCAAGTACATTCACGTACGCACTGTACGGTGTCTCTCTTGAGGTTTTGATCGAGATCAGCGCTTTTCCCGCAGATTCTGCGTAACGCGGGTCGACCCCCTCATTGAGGACGTGTGTCATGACTTCCTGGCGAATCAGTTGTACGGCAGAAGGTTGATCCTCCACAAGCACGAGACCCGCTTCGTTCACGAGAATCTTCAGAACATTTCGCTCACGAATGGGAGGCGGAATGACATCATCCTCAAGTTTGGGCGGCAGTACCATCCCAATTCCGGTATCGACATCGATAGTAGTCGTCACCAGGAAGAAGATGAGCAGGAGAAACGCGATGTCCGCCATCGATGATGTCGGAATTTCGCCCTCCACGCGCGGCTTCTTTTTAAGCACTGGCATCTGGTTTCCTCAGTAAAATATCGTTGATCGCTTAGCTGAACAGTCCTCTAACACTGGACATAAGAAGGGCTCCCGTGGCCAACACGAGACCTATCAAACTCCCTAATACAGCGGCATCAGCCCAGTTTCCCATGATCAATCCAAGAATACCGACTATTGCGATCGGAATCATCGTCAACACAATCGTGAGAGTATCTGCATTACCCCAGGAGAGGGAACGAATGCCAAAGAGGGCGATCGTCACAACACTTGCTCCTGTAACAATGAGAACAGCCCAGATGGCGTAGGGTACAATTTCAGCCATGTCAGTTCAGGTTTTGTGTCGGCCAGCGCACGTGTGCTGACCGAAATTTCCTTTTGTCAATCAGTCCTGCGAAGGACGTCCTGCATTAATCAGCACCAGAGAGTCAATAAGCTCGATGGATGCTTCTTCCATATCAATCACGATCCGGTCAATCTTGGACGTGATGTAGTTATAGAAGAACTGCAGAATGATCGCTGTAATCAGGCCAAAGACCGTGGTCAGTAGGGCCACCTTGATACCACCGGCAACGAGGCTCGGCGAAATATCTCCGGCAGATTCAATCGAATCGAAGGCCGCAACCATCCCCACAACCGTTCCGAGGAATCCAAACATCGGAGCGAGCGAGATAAAGAGAGAAAGCCAGACTAGGCCTCTCTCCAGGAAGCTCATTTCAATTGATCCGTACGAAACAATGGCCTTTTCAACAGCTTCGATTCCTTCGTCGTGACGGAGGAGTCCAGCCTGAAAAACGGCGGCGACGGGTCCACGAGTATTTGCACACACTTCTTCCGCAGAAGAAATGCCGCCTTCTTCAAGTGCACCCTTGACCGTGACAATAAACTTTCGAGTGTTTATGTCGGCCCTGTTGAGCGTAATAATTCTTTCGAAAGAAATGGCCAGACCGATAATCAGCGAAATGAGAACCGGCCACATATACTCGCCGCCCTCATTAAAGCGCTGCACCAGTACGTTGACAAAACTATCGTCGGCAGCCACTTCCTGCGGCAACATCAGAAGCAGGTTATAAAGCGTCATAGAAGTCATCCCCTCTATTCGGAACAGAATTATTTTTGATGGTCATGATATGCTGGTGGGAGCAAGTCAACGATCTGACCAAAACCCCAATCAGTCAATCGGCCGCTCATCCGTCGAATCCCGGTTGATGAACGGCCGAAAAAGCAGGCCGAATAATATCCAATAAGCAGCCGTTTGTCAATGCACAAGACACGACATCCGACCACGATTTGAAATAATTCCGGTTCGGTGGCCTTCATTCACCACGCAAGACACCAATCGAAAGTTCAAGTTGCCCTTCAAACGGTGTAATTGTGACATTTTTTTGGATAGAGCTCATCTTCCGCACCGACGCGACTGGTGGGCCTTAATTAAAGCGCCTCCGCGTACTGCAAGGCCAGATCATCTGCCGGATTCCACAACTTCTGCGACTCAATCAGCAGGTGATCCACTTTGCTCCACACGGGATACCACGCGCTCCGGTCATACAGACGGGTGCCGAGACGTCCCTTTAGCAGCGCATGCAGCTCATCACGGACTTCTGCCAACTCATCGGTTGTGAAGTTCGCGCTCTCGGTTGCCTGGGTAGATCTGTCTCCCACGACAACCCCCCGTTCTGCCGCGTAGGATAGAAACGCATCCACCATTTTGTCGTCCACCTTGAAGGAAGCGACAAATCGCTCCTGCGTCTCTCCCCATGTGGCCCGGATGGACGCACCATGCAGGTCAACCCAGGTTCGGATAAATTTATTTTCAAGACTCGGACCGAGGACAGCCCTCATAAGAGGTGATAGACTATCGGGAGGGACGATGTAATCAGGAATCACGCCACCACCCGCAATCACAGTGCGGCCTGAATCCGTCTGGTATTTCAGCGAATCTGCTATGCCCTCCAGCAAGTCTGCGGAGGTCTGCGTGCCATCGCTCCGCCGCTGGGCTGCCTTGTTCGCGTAATAATCGGATCGATCCCCATCCTCATATGCAGTCTGAATCAGCCTTCCGGAAGGCGTAAAGTACCTGGCAACGGTCAGTCGCAGAGCACTTCCGTCCCGAAGCATGTACTGTTTCTGGACGAGGCCCTTTCCAAATGTCCGCCGGCCGACGATGAGTGCACGATCGTGATCCTGAAGGGCGCCCGCAACGATCTCGCTCGCCGATGCTGATCCTGCATCGACCAGGATCATGAGTGGACCCGACTCCCATAATCCCGAGCTTGTCGCATAGAACGATTCCTTGCTGTCGTCCGTCATGCCCTTCTGGGACACGATCAGTTGTCCGTTTTTCAGGAACTCATCCGAGATATCAACTGCCATTTCCATGTAGCCGCCCCGGTTTCCCCTCAGATCGAGCACGAGTCGTTCCATCCCCTGGCGCTTCAGCGTCCGAAGACTCTTCATGAATTCGACGTACGTGGTCCTAGCAAAACGATTCAGGCGAATGTAGCCCGTACCATTTTCCATCATGTAGGAAGCATCCAGCGTGTAGATAGGAATCTTGTCCCGGACGATATCGAAATCAATATTCGTCCCAACTCCCGGACGCTGCACGGTTACCCGGACCTTGGATCCGCGCGGACCCTTCAAATTTTTCTTGACATCGGAATCGGTGTAGCCAATGGTCGAACGCCCATCGACCTGGATGATTCGGTCTCCCGACTGCAGGCCAATTTCCTCACTTGGCCCTCCAGGTAAAACGTTCAGTACGGCCAGTGTGTCGGCTCCATCCGGCCCCTCGAGTAATTCATAGGAGATGCCGATTCCTTCGAACGCCGCTTCGAATTGTTCATTCTCGCCCTGCAGCTGCGCGGCATCAAAGTAGATGCTGTGCGGATCCAGGTTTTCCAACATCCCCTTGATGGCACTGCGAGCCATCTGATCCGGATCCACCTCTTCAACGTAGCGCTTGTTTACAAGTAGAAAAACTTCTTCAATCCGCCGTAACGCCTCAGCAGTGTCTGCACTCAGACTCTGGCCTTCCAACTGGGCGCCCAGAAGGATAACAGATACAACCATGGCAGACAGCAGCAGCGTTTTCTTCGCCTTAAAAAAAGTCTTCATGCAACGAATTGGGAAAATGTTGAAGATTGGTTCTGAATCGAGAACTGGCCCGATGCGATCCGATTGCGAGCCTTTACGGAAAGTTAAACGCGATTGATCCCGATTTGGTATCAGGTCACCCGTTTTCGACCCTTAATGAAGATCAACCTATATCTTGCGTGCTCATTATCGAGGTCGATGAAGGACGGTGTAATCCTTAGATTCCGACTGACCGGATGATTATTCAGCCAACTCTGAGAAGCCCAGCCCGACATGACCAATAAAGCAATCGCAAAGCCACTCAAAGAGACGGCCGCGTTGATCGAGCTGACCGGAGGAAATCCGTTTCGCGCACGCGCCTTTGCCAA
>CALBJU010000309.1 GCA_937893205.1 uncultured Bacteroidota bacterium | reverse complement strand
CATGACCGGGGAACAGCTTTCGGAAAAACGAATGTAATTTCGGAAACCACCCTCGTTGCGGGAGACCTGCGGGCAATTTCTCCAGAACAGAGAGACCGCGTAAAGAAACAGATGGAAGCAATTCTCAGCGATAATCTACCGAAGACCCAGGCCACGATAACGTTTCGGGACAGCTATCCACCCATGGGGATGACAGAGGGCAACACGAACCTGCTTGGCCTGTTCAGCCAGGTCAGTCAGGATGTCGGGTACGGGCCCGTCACTGCTGTCGACCCTAACGAAGCCGGCGCCGCTGACATATCATTTGCCGCTCGCCATGTGGACATGGCCCTCGACGGACTTGGAATGATGGGTGAGGGCACCCACACGACGAAAGAATGGGCCGATCTAAGCACGCTGCCCATGCAGACCATTCGTACGGCTGTGCTGATGCACCGCCTTGCTCGCTCATGGGGTGAGAAGTAGGAAACGCACCTGTCGCGCGCAATCCATGCTGCTGGACTGGAGACGGTTATTCGCTTTTCAGGCTGTCGACCGGGTCAGCCAACGCGGCAGATATCGCCTGAAAACTGACCGTGCTCAACGTTATGATCAAAGCGATCACGCCGGACAACAGAAACACTCCCGCACCGATCGATACCTGATACGCAAACGTTGACAGCCACTGCGACATCACGTAGATGGTTTAAGGCGAACCACGGAATGACCTTTCACGCGTACAGCCGCTCACGGCGACTGGGAAAAGCATTGGGACACATGAAACAGGGACAGACCGTCACGCAATCTGCGTTCGAACATGGATATGAATCACTTGCTGGATTCAGCGACGCTGTCAGGAAGTTGACTGGATTGAACGCTTCCGCTGCGGCGGACGCTCCCATTGTATATCTGGACCGCTTGCAGACGCCTGTCGGACCCATGTTGGCCGGTGCGACCGATGAGGCGATTTGTCTCCTTGAGTTCATCGACCGGCCCATGTTACCGACTCAGCTCGAGCGCATTCAAAAGAGATTTCAATGTGTTTTCGTTCCGGAAGCGAACCGTCTCATCCAGCAACTTGGCGGCGAACTCGAGTCGTATTTCGAAGGCAGCCTGAGCCGATTTACGGTGCCCCTTTCCTTTCCCGGCACCGATTTTCAGCAACGTGTCTGGAATGCACTGTTGACAATTGAACACGGAACGACCGTTTCATATCTGGATGTTGCGCGGCTGATTGGCGATCCAAAAGCGGTTCGGGCCGTCGCACGGGCAAACGGTGACAATCGCATTGCCATCATCATCCCGTGCCACAGAGTAATTGGGTCCGACGGATCGCTGACCGGATACGGAGGCGGTCTGTGGCGAAAGAAAAAGCTGCTGGGTATCGAATCGGGAGCGGTAGAACTCGAGCTTTTCGATTGAGGAATCGGTCCCTGTTCGCAGATCCGACTACTCTTCGATCATCGCAGACAATTCAAGGGTCGGATGCTGACCTGGCGCGGTGACTACGTTCAGCACCTCGAAGGACAAGTCGATGCTTTCAATACGCGTGATGGTTTTTACCAGCAGAATGGTAGTGTGGTGGGGCGCAACGGTCAGGATGTCAGCGACGTTGTGAAAACGGTACGATGAGCTGTTTTTCAGCGAGTATTCGGCGTCTGAGCTGTTCCACAATTCAACCCGAAGGACAGAAGTATCCCCCCCGTAGCGTGCGCTAGAAACCGATATTGAAGCTTCGACCAGAGGTAAAACATGTTCTTCGCGGCCAATCAACGTGTTCTGGTACCAGGCTGCTGTTCTGCGGGCATTCAGAGCGTCGAGGAGTCCCTGTTTTGAGCGCTCCTCAGCAAAAATGATCGTAATTGGACGATGACCGCCCTCCGCAACGCGGTACTGCCAGTCTACCAGGCCGTGAATATCGGACGTCCCGATGATTGCGAGATTGTATTTCAAAGCAATTTCCAGGGCTTCGTCTGAGTAAGTGACATCATTCACTACCTCAATACCACTGACGTAGCCTTTTTCAATCAGTTCAATGTTTGTCTCCTCCAGGCGGGCAATGCCGTCCTTGCGCTGGGAGGTCCAATTGGGGTGATCCATGAAGCTGAACGCGCCCTGTCGATGGGCCTCAGCATAGGCTTCTGTCGCGTCTTCGACGACCAACGCATTGGCATCCTGGATGAAGATCGCGTTGCCGTGTCCGTGCGGCAGATCTCGCGTGATCTCGGAGCCGCGTATGACAATAAGACCACTCTCGCCGGCAGACCCCAGAGCGATGTCAAACGCCCTGTTTCGATCTGGGTGCGGAATGTCGGATTTGTGGGGCTGATATTCGAGATGCTCGGTGATCGCAATACAATCCAATCCGTCCCGCTGTGCTTCCTGGACGCGGATGTTGGGCCAGACCGAACCATCGGAAAAGACGGAGTGCATGTGCAGGTCACACGTGAGGCTTAAATACTCGGCCGTGTCGGGGAAATCGATGACTCGGCTGCTGGAGTGGCTATGGGAATTCTGTCCGAGGACAGTAAGAGGGAATGCGAGTACTGCGAAGAGGCCAAAGAGGCCAAAGAGGCCAAAGAGGCCGAAGTGACGTTTCATCTTGCGTGTCGTTGCGTTGAACTGTTGCCTGTAATGTCCTGAAAAATCTGTTGGAATGTACGCGGGCAATCCACCCTTACGAGAAAAAGACCATCACGCTACTTCGGCTTCCATCATGGATTTCCGCCAATCTCGGTAACCGACCACGCACAGAATCAGGAAAATGAAATACTGTCCGGAAAACAGGTACAGGCCCTTAAGGGCATAGATGACGATTGCCACGACGTCGATAACGAACCAGTAGATCCAGTTTTCGAGTCGCTTTTGGGCCATGAACCACATACCAACCAGGCTCGCAACCGTGGTGAAGGCGTCGCCGAAAGGAAACGCGGCGTTGGTGTTCGTACTCATGGTCCAGCCCCAGATGACTGTGCCGACTGCTGAGATTACGATCCATTTCACGTTGTGAAGCCAGGACATCCTTGAGACCGGTAGAATAATCTCTTCACTCCTCTTTCCACTCCAATGAATCCAGCCGTAGATGTTCATGCCGAAATAGTAGACGTGCAGAATCATGTCGGAGTAGAGAAACGAATCGTAAAAAACGATCGCGGCCAGGGACACCGATATCAGTCCTGTGGGCCAGCACCAGATATTCTGTCGCGTGACGAGGTAAACGCTTATCAGACCGGTTAGCGCGGCAATTGCCTGAATCAGGATCATCTGGAGGGCACGTCGATGATGAGAGGGTTATGACCGGTAACTTCGAATATTTTTCTGACACCTCTTGCGGGTATGACGACAGTGCTGGTATTAACCAAGGGATGGCACCTAACGGATTCGGCTTCCCAGATGGCTGAATCGACGACGACTTCAACCGCATTTTCGATATCGTTGATGACACCCATGAGTGTGACTGAACCTGGATCGACGCCAAGGTACTTGAGCAGACGCTCGGGCGAGGCAAAACTGACTCTTCCGTGCCCTGTTAGGTCTCCAAGTGCTCTGAGATCGACACTTTTGTCGTGAGGGAGGATGATCAACACGTGCCGTCGGCCCCTCTTGTCTCTGACAAACAGGTTCTTCGTTCTTTTTCCGTGATCGATCTTGACCAGCCTGGTGACCTCTTCGACCGTGAAAACGGCGGGATGATCAAATCGCTCGAATTCAATCTGATGTCTCTCCAGAAAGGCTATGGCCGCGTTTTTACGTTGATCCGACATAAGAAACGAGGCCGATCGACAGGCCTAGTTGATACTGAAATCGATGTCCGAGGAATCCTCGAGGGGGCCCGCGAAAATAGAAAAATAGATCCACAATGTGGCCGCCAAAAAGAGACCCTGGGAAATCAGGATGATTCCGAGGCCCGAGAGGACGCCGACATTGTCATGGAGGTCGAACGTGATCGAGCGACTTTCGTCTGACATCCATACAAAGACAACGAGAGTTGCGCTCGTAACCAGAGAGAGGAAAAACAGTTGGATGCGAGCGATCCAACGCCAGAAAGTGCTCGGATCGAGTAGAGCCATGCCCAGGGGCAGGAGGAGGGAGTTGTAATCGACCGCGTTAACGGAACCCGCAGACAGATCCATGCCGAATCGAAGAGTGGCAAACAGACCGAAAACAGTACAAATGATTCCAGCAATCGTAGTGTGTCGAGGGGCTATGGGATTCATGGTTGGGTAGTTTTTAATGGCCGGGGCCGCAGGCCCCGGCCTTCAGTGGTTAAAATGAAAATTTTACGTCAATCGTGCAGTCACCGCGGCACCAACAGGTGAACACGTTGACATCATATTCAATCAATCTCCAGGGGAATAATCGATGGACTCTACGTCTCGCGACACAACTTCAAGGAGGTAATCAATCTCGCCGTTTTCGTTTGGCTCAAGAGCCGTCATATACGTTTTCTCAACCAGATCCAGCGAACGCAGCGCAAGGAGAGCTTCGTCCAACAACACAGACAGTCGGGTGACCGCCTTTTCTTTATAGAGACGGGAGCTGAGGCGGCGCAACAACGAAACGAAGGATTTCGCCAGCCGAACGAATGTTCAGCGGGAACAGAGGAGAGATAGAAGGGAAAACGAAGCGGTGCTTACCACTCGTGCACGTCCTGATCGACGACCTGAGAAGGACAACCCACGACTAGTGGGTCTGGTACCATTACCACATCCAGCTCCTTTCCAGGGTAGTCCAGATGGTACAGAAAATGATTCATGCAGTTGGTTCGAGCACGCTTTTTGTCATCCGATTTGATGATCGTCCAGGGAGCGTCCGCCGTATCGGTATGAAAAAACATGTTCAACTTGGCTCTCGTGTAATCATCCCACTTATCGCGCGAGAGTCGATCTATGTCGCTCAACTTCCATCCTTTGAGAGGATCAGTATCTCGTGAAAGAATTCGGGCGGTTTGTGCCGCTCTGGTCACGGAGAACCAGTACTTGAACAACAATGTGCCGGATCGCACAAGCATCCGCTCCAACTCGGGAGCCTGACGCAGAAATTCCTTGTACTCTTTTCCCGTACAGAATTTCATCACCCGCTCCACACCCGCTCTATTGTACCAGGACCGATCAAAAAAGACAATTTCTCCGGCCGTCGGAAACTGACGTACGTACCGCTGGAAGTACCACTGTCCGCGCTCCTCTTCGGTCGGTTTTTCGAGTGCAACCACCCGCGCCGAACGAGGATTGAGGTGTTCCATGAATCGTCTGATCGTGCCCCCTTTTCCGGCGGCATCTCTTCCTTCACAGACCACAATGATGCGCTGGCCCGACTCTTTGGCCCATCGTTGAACTTTCAGGAGCTCGATCTGAAGAAGCCGTTTTCGGGCATCGTAGGCAGTGCGACTGACTTTTTGCCGATATGGATAGATTCCCTCGTAAAAAAGTGCTTCGATTTCTTCCTCGGAGTATCCAAGATCTTCACGTATCAGCTCGGTCCGATCTGCGTCCTGTTCGAGGTACGAAGAACCACGCTCACCAAGGCCGAACGCCGACATTCCCTCCTGTTCGGTTTCAACTTTCTTCAGACCCAGGACTTTTTTCTTTCTCTCGATCATTTCAGCTTATTCGAATACTTAGGGCGATCAGTAGTGTATATGCTCGAAAACGAGTTCGAGTTACGGGGTTTGTGTCTTTTGTGCGTCAACGATTCAAAATCCATTTCCGAATCGATTTTGCGGCTGGGGGCCGAAAATACGACGCCGTGGTCAGTAAATGACATCATCCATTTATTTCCACTTGTCCATGTACTTCCAATTTCATGGCTTTCCTTGGGCCATCCACTCAATCGCCTGTTGCATCCTGCTCTCTCGGGTAGCTTCCCGCTTGGCTCCGGTCACCCATTCCAGGTATTCTCGCTTGTCCGTTGGGCTGAAGTGGTGAAACGTAGTAAACGCAGGTTGATTTGCTGACATGGCATCCATAAACCAGGACGGCATTTCGATCTCGGCCTTCTGCTTTTTTGGTCTCGCAGGCGGTTTGACGCCGCGTTCATTGAGGTCGATTGCTTCAAGAATTAGCGCTTTCAGCTCGGCTTCATCAGGAAAATCCTCCAGCGAACTAATGTTCAGAGCACCCATCTGGGTTTTATCTCCAATTTGGGAAAGAGAAGATGGAAATCCGCTTAAGAGAGACCCCTTCCAGAAGATGAATCGGACGTGATTCTTGTATCCAGCCATCTGCGCGACAATCCCTTTGTATTCGAAGTGAGGGCAGCTCCACTTGATAGTCTCCTCAATGTCCGGAAAAGCTTCGTGAAACAACTCGCGAATCCTGAGCAGTATGGGTTTGGCGAATTCCTGGACTCCGTCGATGTAGGCGTCCACGTCTCGCGAATAAGATTCAGACATAGCTGTTAATCATCCTGATCAATGAAGAGCCAGATTATGTGCAAAAAGGCACTATTGACGAGTATTTACCTCGAAAACAAAGTTACGATGCCGGTATATTAACGGTGTTATTTTGTTCACCTCAAGGCGCATATGAAAAAGGTTCTTCTATACCTGCTCGTTGGGTTGTCTGTTTCGACCGTCGCCGTTGCACAGCAATCAGTTGCGCGACTCTGGAATGAGGCTCTTTTGCAGTCCATTCGAGAGGATTTCGCCCGCCCAACCGTCCACGCGAGAAACCTGTTTCACACTTCGGTAGCCATGTGGGATTCCTGGGCAGCCTATGACACGTCGTCCGAACCCTACATGCTGGGCAATTCCATTAACGGTTTTGAATGCGGTTATAGCGGCATACCTGCGCCTGCTAATATTGAGTCCGCCAGAGATAAGGCCATCAGCTACGCTGCGTACAGGCTCCTGACCCATCGGTTTACTCTATCTCCTGGCGCGCAAAATGCCTTGGCCAGATATAACGTTCTAATGAACGACTTGGGCTATGATGTATCGCTGGCATCAACTGATTATGCGGGTGGTGATCCTGCATTTCTGGGCAATTACATCGCCGAGTGTATCATCAATTATGGCCTCCAGGATGGTGCGAACGAGGCCGAGTTGTACACGAACAGATTCTATCGCCCGGTCAATCCGCCGATTGCTCCGGCTCTGGACGGCAATCCGAATATCAGCGATATGAACCGCTGGCAGCCCATCTCGCTGGACGTGTTTATCGATCAGGCCGGACAGGAAATTCCGCTCGGAACGCCGGAATTCCTTGGACCCGAGTGGGGCTCGGTCGAGCCGTTTTCGCTCAGTCGGGATGACCTCAACATTTACGAGCGCGATGGGGAAGAGTACGGGGTGTATTTCGATCCAGGGCCACCACCTTATTTGGACATCCAGGATGGAGGTGGGCTATCAGACAACTACAGATGGAATTTTGCGCTGGTATCTGTGTGGTCCTCGCACCTGGATCCGACCGACGGTGTGATGATTGATATATCCCCTGCGGCCATCGGAAATGTCGATATCGACACCATGCCAAGGGATCTGGAGTCTTTTGACACGTTTTATGACACGATCGGAGGGGGAGACCCAGGCCTGGGGCGACGGCTGAATCCGTTTACCGGCTCACCGTACGACGCACAGATCATTCCCCGCGGTGATTATGGACGCGTGCTGGCCGAATTCTGGGCCGACGGGCCCGATTCGGAAACACCTCCGGGTCACTGGTTCACATTGCTCAACTATGTGAGTGATCACCCCGCGCTTGAGAAACGATTCCGCGGTGAGGGGCCCATCCTGAGAGACCTGGAATGGGATGTAAAATCCTACCTGATACTGGGTGGAGGCATGCACGATGTGGCCATCGCGGCCTGGGGTATCAAGGGATGGTACGACTACATTCGACCTGTTTCTGCCATTCGAGGGATGGCAGAGTTCGGACAGAGTTCGGATCCGAATCTCCCCAGATACCACATGGCTGGCCTTCCACTGATGCCTGGATACATAGAGATGGTGGAGGGAGGAGACGCTCTGGCCGGGACCAACAATGAAAACGTCGACAAGATCAAACTGCTGGCGTGGCGCGGACCGTCCTATGTATTCGATCCCGCTACAGAAACCGGGGGAGTAGACTGGATACTGGCTGACAACTGGTGGCCCTACCAACGACCCTCGTTCGTGACGCCGCCCTTTGCAGGCTACATCTCGGGTCACTCGACCTTTTCACGCGCCGCGGCCGAGATTTTAACGTTGTTGACGGGAGACGAGTATTTCCCTGCCGGAATGGGCGAGTTTCTGGCACCAAAGAACGAATTTCTCGTTTTTGAGGATGGTCCGAGCGAGGACGTGGTACTGCAGTGGGCAACCTACAGGGATGCCTCCGATCAGTGCAGTCTTTCACGAATCTGGGGAGGAATTCATCCACCGGCAGATGATCTGTTCGGCCGTTTTATTGGCGAACAGATTGGCCCTGCAGCATTCACTTTCGCCGAGCGATTCTTCTCGGGGCAAGCTACTGCACTCGAGGACGAAAGCTTGCCGACGCGAGAAGGCTTCACGATGATGTATCCGAATCCGATACGGGCAGGCCGCTTCGTTTCCATCGAAACCCATAAACCGGGCGTGCTGAGAGTTCTGGATGTGCAGGGACGAGAGGTCAAGCAGGTGGAGCTGCGTGAAGGCTTTAATTCGATCTCGACAGAAGGATTCTCCGCTGGAGTCTACTTCTTACGCTTCGTCCAGGATGGCACTGTTTCCAGTCGATCTCTGGTGGTAGTGAGGTAGGCTGGCCGGGCGACCTCATTTAAGACGCATCGCCTGGCTCGGTGTAAGCCTGAATGACGCGATCGGGAATGGCCTTGGGGCGTCCCGTTTCCCGATCCAGGCAGACCCAGTTGGTCTCACCTTTTGCCAGAAGTACTTCACCCTCCGTGTTTCGGAACTCATATTTTCGGAGGGACGTCACTCGCTCTACGGTTTCGATCCAGGTCTGGATCTGAATTTCGTTTCCCTCGAAAGCGGGCCTCAGATATTCAATTTTGTGTGAGCGAGTAACCCAGATAATGCCCGCAGCTGCCGCACGAACGTCGCCTCCAACACTTTGTGTGTGGCGAATGGCCACATCCTGCATCCATCGAACGTATGCGACATTGTTCACGTGGCCGTGCACGTCTATCGGCTCAGAGCCCACGGTGAAGGTCCAGGTGAAACGCATGCTTGGAGGCCCCATCTTCAATTATCGCCCCATCTTCAGTTTTCCGGAGTGTCCTTCCGGGTTTTTATCCAGACCACGATACCCCACAAACTGATGATGATCCAGAAGACTTCTATGACGACTGAAGCAAGATTGAAATTGTACGCGAGGGAGACAAGGATCATGAGGGCACCAAGCAGGTTGAGCGCCGAATAAGTCAGACTAGTGACATCCATTTTCCGAAGCTGAACACCCGCGTACGTGACGATGATGAGCGCGACGCCGATCGTTCCTACAATGTCATGCAGCTGCATTTCTCAATCCGTGAATAAGTTGGAAGATGTTCGTAATGCCGCGGAGCCCCGTCAAGTCGCTTCATGTTGTTTCATTTCACTAAGATGAGCGACGCCAGTTCGGTCAATACATCGATGATATCGTCGATGTCCTTCTTGTGGGTGCGAAAACAGACGGCCGCCATCCGGAGCATATATACTCCATTTATCTTCGTCGAGCTGACAAAGATTCTTCCGTCCTTATGTACGGCCTCTACCAGTTTTTCGTTGAATGAATCAGCGTCGCTCCCGGTCGGCACATACCGGTAAATCACTACCGAGAGGTCCGGAACGGGTCCCACCTCCCAGTTCGGGAGTTCGGAGATGCGATCATAAAAGTATCTGGCAAGATGCAGTTTTTCGGCCAAACCGGCCCGAAAAGGGGCAATACCAAGTACCTGAAGGGGCAGCCACATCCGAAGTCCGCGAAAGTGCTTGGTTAACTCCGGTGACACTGTTGCAGCGGACGTGGCCCGAATGTGAATGGCATCCTGCATATAATCCGCACCGGCAGCGTGCGATGTCAGTAGGTGCTCCTTGTCTCTGACGAGCAGGGCGCCCGTTCCGTAGGGCAAAAACAACGTCTTGTGTGGATCCAGGACTATTGAATCGGATAAGTCCATGCCTTCGAAAAGCTCGTTGGTTTCCTCACACAGGGCGAACAGACCCCCATAGGCAGCATCGATGTGATACCAGGCCGAAAAGCGCGTCGCGAGCTTCCCGATCGGTCTCAGAGGATCGACCGATCCTGTGTTGGTCGTGCCAGCTGTGGCGACTATCAGAAACGGAGTCAGTCCCTTTTCAACATCTGCCCTGAGCTGGCTCTCGAGGGCATCGACATCCATGCGATACCGCTCGTCAACAGCAATTCGGCGGACCGGACACCTTCCGAGTCCGGACAGGTGTAGCGCCTTGTCTATACAATGGTGGGCGTGCTCGGTGAGGTAGACGACAGACCTCGAAATATGCTCGCCTTCGACGTCGTGCGCGTCCCTCGCGGCCACAATGGCGGTGAAGTTGGCCAGGCTGCCACCGGCAGACAGGTACCCACCGAATGAGGCCGGATACCCAACAAGATCTGCGAGCCATCGCATGCACTGATCTTCGATGCGGTTGGCTCCAGGGCTGGCGAAAGCAACACCGGCGAATCGGTTACTCACCGCCGCGAGAAAATCGCCGATCGCAGAGTGAAACAGGCCTCCGCCAGGGATGTAGCCTACGAATCGCCCGGATGTGGTATTAATCCCGACGGTGTCGACGTCCTTTTCGAGCATCCCGAGAACGCGCTCAAATCCGATCCCTTCTTCCGAAAAATCCGCACGGATGAGGCTGTCTTCCGAGACAAATTTGTCGCTGTACGCCGGCGCGCTCGCTATCGAATCGAGATAGGTCTGGGCATAGTCAAATGCTTGCCGGGTGAGCTCTGCACGTGAATCAGCGTCGGGCTCAAGCGAGCGCGCCTTCAACTCGAGATCGTCTAGCCGGTTGGTCATGGTCGATTGGAGAGATTTCTGAATAATCGCTCTCCAGTTTAAATAAGACCCTGCCGTAATACCGCGACTTCATGATGAATCTCTGCCGCTTGCCAGGGGGCCCAGGTCGAGATCGAGCGCCGTTCGGGTACAGCTCGTGCCCAGAAGGGGGTGAAGCTTAATCCCCAGTATCAGAGGGCGAGGCGCCCCGCTTATTCTTTGATGATCGTGAACGAGGTCAGGACGGTACTGAAACCCGAGAATACTCCAACACCGCCGCGGATATTGGACGGAGGTTCATTCAAGTCGCGCGAATCCTGCTCCCTGCTCTCGTAAAGCGCCGCGTACTCATCATTGACGCGATAGACCGAGACGTAGTGGATTCCAAATACCTCAAAATCTCTGAACGGGACCTCGTAGAAGTTTTCCACCGTGGGCTCAGTAATCCGTTCAAATCCTGCAAATCGATCGCGAATGAAATCGGGAAGGATATAGTCAGGATCTGAGAGTTCGGGTACGCGGACCGCGATAAAAAAGTAGTCTTGATTCGAGTTATCCCAGGTCACGATAATATTGGCATTCGTTCCCTGCAGCACCTCGCGTAATCTGAATGGATCGGCGCGGAAGTCGGGCAGGGTGATAGTGTCTGTTGACACGCTGACTCCCTGGGGAGACAAGGGGACGGTCGTATCTGCGGTCAGCGTTTGCCCACCGGCGACGACTTCCAACGAAAACGTATCCCCCTGATTCACGACAAGGTCGGATCCCGCGTAATGATAGAACCCCTCGGTGTTGCTGGATTCCAGAGTCCAGGAATCCGATCCACGGCTGAGCACCACCATAGCGTTGTTAACCGCAGTTTCTGTTGGATCGTCTGTCGTGGTGGAGCCCGCGAGTGTCACCCGAACGTTGGATACGGGCTCATTTTCGAAGAGAAATGCCTCCACGACATAGGTGTCATCGAATCCGAGGTCTGAACTGGAATCGCATCCGGAAATAAGGAGGAAGGCAGAGAGTAGGAGCAGTCTGATTGATTTCATGGTTAAAAATCGAGTCGGATGGATAAGTTTGGCGTAATGCCGAGAAAGGTGATGTCGGTAGTGACCATCGGCGATTCGCTCAGGTCAAATTCCCGGTACCAGACGTTGGATCGGTTGTAAAGATTGAAAATCGAGAAGCCGACGTCCAGTCCCGTGCCCCCGACATGGGTCTTGTAGTGGACGGATGTGTCCATTCGGTGGTAGGCTGGTAGCCGCTCACTGTTTTTGCCTCCCACATGAATGTAGGAGAGCTCGCTTCCGTCCAGAAGGGTAATGGAATATTCGGAGATGGGAGCGGTGTAGGGTTTGCCGGTGGCAAACGTCCAGGTCGCTGCGATATTCCATTTTCCAAGTCGAAGACTGTTGACCAGTTTCAGCTCGTGCTCCTGATCGTGCAGCGCAGCAAATCCTTCTCCTTCGTTCAATCCCGGAAAGACGTGTTCCACATTCGAAAGCGTGTAGCTGAGCCAACCAGTCAGTCGACCCCGTTTTTTCTGCAGCAGCACTTCCAGGCCCTTGGCCGCCCCGTCCCCGGTGAAGAACAGTTCGTCTGCTACCAGATTGGGGCCACCCGGGCCGAAGTTTGCCTCGCGCTGGTAGCGGAGGGAGAATTCTGTGAGATCGGCAATGTCTTTGTAGAAGACTTCAGTATCGAACAACCAGTTCGCCGTTTCATAACTGGCACCGGCGATGAGGTGTGTCGCACCATTCACACCGACGGTCTCTCCATCGGCGAGGAGCCAGAAGTCGCGTGCGCCTTCGGTTACGTTTTCATTCACGACCCGAGCGACGAACTGATTGTAGACGCCCGCAGCGGCCTTGATTGAAACGCGATCGGTCAGCCTCGCCATGGCCGAAAGTCGCGGCTCTATATAAAACGAAGACGTTGCGTCGTAGTGCACGCCGCGAATTCCGGCCGTCAGTTCAATTCGATCTTTGTAATCCCATGTATTCTGCGCATATACGGCGATCTGCGTTGAGGCCTGGTCTCGCTGAAGAACGCTCAGCGTATCGTCACGCACGTTTTCGTAGGTGACATCGGCACGTGTGAGCTGAGCGCCAAACGCAAAAAGATTATCTGCATTCAGCTTCCATTCATTGTCGAGTCGGATCGAAAAGTCCTGCAATCGGTTTTTCTCCACCGAGCCAAAGTTTCGGGAAAAGGACACGCTGTCAGCCTCTGCATCAACACGTTCAATCAGCGTATCGCGGTCATAGTCGCTGAAATACCGCGAATAGGCAACGAGAGAATTGGAATAAAACCGGGGAGACCACTGCCTCGACCACTTGCCGCTGACTCCAACATTTCCCCAGTTCGTGAGGTCAATCACGTCGTTTCGGATGCTGACGGAGCTGTTGTTTTGGAGCGCGATGTCTCGGAGTTGATCTCTCGATTTGTCGAGGTTGTCCTCGCCGTTGTAGAAACTGAGTGAGAACACATCGTAGTCGGTAGGTCGAAACGTCCCCTTGATGTTCAGATCGTAGAAGTAGAAATCGGGTTGCACGAACGCTTCATTCGGCCCACGAAATCCTCCCCCGAGTGCTCCACCGCCACCGCCGCCCCGGCCGCCACCAGCACCCTGCGTATCCTGAGTGTCGGTATCCGGGGTGATATCGTCTCCGGTTATGGTTTCGTAGATACTCGTATAGAGTCCCGACTGAATAATGTCGGTGTAGGATCGTCGGGCTGAGATGAGAACAGATCCCCGGCCTTTCAACGGAATTTCCAGCACTCCATTTCCAGACAGCAGATTGAGTCCCATGGCTCCGTTCAGGTTATTCACGTCGCCCGTTTTTCCCGCGAGATCCACTACGCTGGACGTTCTTCCGCCGTACTTAGCTGGAAAGCCTCCCTTGAACACCTGCACGTCTTTAATGGCGTCTGCGTTGAAGGCGCTGAAAAAACCGAAGAAGTGATCTACATGGTAGACCGTCATTCCATCGAGCAGGACAAG
>CALBJU010000308.1 GCA_937893205.1 uncultured Bacteroidota bacterium | reverse complement strand
CGGAGAGTTTTCTGAGTAGTGGTGTCAGGTATATCTCCTCTTACTGACCGAAATACGAGTCAATGAACTCAAGCGTTCGCTTCACGAGATCGTCTTCCAGTCGTTTGATCTCGGTCGGTTTGTGCGAAACGGCTTCCGGAGAAGAGTCTTCTGAAGCGTCACTGCTGAAGCCCAGATTGCGACCTGGTCCACCCAGCAGGAAATCCGCGTTCAAGAAGGCGTCCTGGCAGTCCAGGGGAAGATGATCTGCCTGGGACGGGCTTTCCAGCGTTGCGATGAGCACAAAATGTCCACGTCGCTGGAGTCGCTGAACAAGCGGTACGAACCACTGATTCCCTGATAAAAGAACGAATGCAGTTTCAGGGCCATCCTTCGACGCCAACTCGAGCGCTTCCATGGCCATCTCGATGGCAGAAGCTTCATCGGTAGACCGGGCATATGTAAAGCGCGGTTCTATTCCCTGAGAGAGCCACGCTCCGGTCGCGCGGTGTCCCCGCATATTGCCCGGAGGGAGGTTCGCAAACGCGATAGTCCGCACAGGCTTCAGATCGAGATGATCTGTCACGTGACGATTGAGAGCTTTGATCAGATCGAGTACAACTGCATCCGGTTGATCGTTATCTGTGCGCTCTGAAACGACACCAAACACATTTGTGTAGTCAATCAGGATGATGGCGTTTCGGGAACGCGAGCGACTGTCCGAGAGAGATCGTTTTCCTGCCATGACATTGCAGTGTAAAATAAAGAAAATGCTTACCCGTCCTGGCGTGGATCAGGTAGAACTCGATGCGTCTAATTCAATGATGGTGAGAGTGTCGTTGGAATAAATACAGATTTCCGATGCGATAAGGAGAGACTGCTCGACAATTGCGCGAGCGTCCATGTCAGGGGCGTGTCGAACCATAGCTCTGGCTGCTGCGAGTGCGTAGGGTCCTCCAGATCCGATGGCGAGAATCTCGTCGTCGGGCTCAATGACATCGCCCGTTCCGCTTATCAGTAAGAGTCTATCGACCGAGGCGACCGCAAGCAGTGCTTCCAGGCGGCGCAAATATCGATCAGTCCGCCAATCCTTGGCCAGTTCTACAGCGCTTCTCGTAACGTTTCCTCCGTATTGCTGGAGTTTTTCCTCGAAGCGCTCAAAGAGGGTAAACGCGTCAGCGGTAGCTCCGGCGAATCCCGATAATATTTTTCCGTCATGGAGCGTGCGGACCTTTTGTGCACTTTTTTTCATGACGGTGTCACCCATGGTCGCCTGACCGTCCGACCCCAGCACGACCCGGCCCTTATGCCGAATACCAAGAACGGTGGTACTGCGGATGCGATTGGGTGAGACGGAAGAATCTATCGCAGGTGAATGTTTCAAAGAGGAAAACTTCAATACTGAACTACAATTAAACAATAATTATCATTGGCCCAAGTACCTCTCTTTACAGGACTTGGTTCCATCTCAAAAGGTCTCCAGGCACTACCTATTGTGGGACGCGAGAATGATCAGAATGCGATCCTGAAGGGCACGAGGGCGGGCACTGGATTCCGTGTAATGATTTGCCATGATGGAGAAAATGAGCTCTGTTCCGGCTGATGTGGTTACAAAACCACTCAGAGCGCTGGCATTTCCCAACGTGCCGGTCTTTGCCCTTACATTTCCCTCAGCTGGCGTGCCATTCATGCGTGAAGCCAGCGTTCCATCGACGCCGGCGATGGGCAACGCTTCGATGAAGGCATCTCTCGTTGCTGAATCAGGGTGGTTGTACATGAAAGAGAGCAAATTGGCCGTCATGGTGGACGTGACCAGATTTTGTCTTGCCAGGCCTGATCCGTCGACTAGCTGAAGGCGCAGTGTATCCACTCCGGCTGCGCCATATACTTGGCGGGCGCGAGCGAGCGCCATTTCTGCAGACCCAGGCTCGAGATCCGAATCATGTACGGGAGATTCGACCCCTATGGTTCGAAGTATCTGCTCCGCATAGAGGTTTTGGCTGCGTTTGAGCAGGACTCGGACAATGTCTCTCAGCGGGGGCGAATGGTAGGTAAATAGACGGTCGAGACTCTCGTAGTCGGGCTTCAGGGTAATGGCATCTACGTCCACCGGACTTCCGCTGACTGAAATTCCCTCACTCAGAAGTATTTCCCTCAGAACGTGGACGAAATACGTGGTGGGGTTGCTCACTGTGAGGGACTCATAATCGGTTCTTCCCAGTGGCACTTGGGAAGAAAACTGGTAGTTGTTTGATCCTTGCTCTCGAAAATATCCCTCCTGGATGGATCCTCCTGCTTCAACTGTTAGCGACGCGTTCTCAGCACTTATGTAGGATGTCATGGAGGGGAACCACGTGAGCTCAGCGGGCATATTGAGTTGTTGAGCAACGAGTTGGAAGTCGACGCAGTTGTCATTGAAAGACAGAGCGCTTATCTCAGCTGCATACCAGTATGACAGGTCGTCAAATTGCCATCCATATCCGAGGCTGACATTGTCAAAGGCATCGTCATCTCCGATGATGTCTCCTTTAATGCGGTGGATACCTCGCGCCTTGAGCGAATCGGCCCACGCTCGAAAGGTCTCCGTGATATCCCCGTCGTTGAATCTCCCCCCGATGACTGGATCGCCGGAACCCCTCACGATCAGATTTCCCATAAGTAGCCCATCGACTACCTCGCCGTCTGTCCAGAGAGTCGTCTCGTAGCGAAAATCCGGTCCCAATACGTCCAGGGCCGAAGCCACGGTATAGAGTTTAGTATTGGAAGCTGGAATGAAGCTTCGTCCCGTATCCTTTTCATATAGTGGCCACCCCGTTTCTGCATCTCTGACGAGAATCGTCCACCAGGAGTTTGGCATGTCTCCTTCCGCGACAGCGAGATCAATAGCGCTGCGGAGTTCTTCGATTGACGTGGTTTGAGCGCCCGACGACGGTGATAAAACACCTAGAACGCCAAGAACGAGAATGAGCAGGGCAGCTACTTTCTTAAGAGGATTCATGCAGTTGAAAGTGGGTTCTCAGTTCTTCGTCCGCTTTGGATCGGGACTTTGGAGTCGTCGTATCGCGGACTCTGGTTCATTGGTCTGACTGTTGGTCGCCGGAAGCTGCCGTTCCCAGCAGAACATAGCTCTCGACGGAATTAGCGGGAGGTGTCGTGACGACAAAAACGTGGCTGATGTTGTCTATTTGTGAAAAGGGAGATACGAAAATTGTCCAGGAGCTCATTCCAGGCTCAACGAAAACAGAGTCGATGGAGCCGACCGGATAGGCAGGCTGGAAAATACTGGAGGTACCACTGATCACCACCTGATCTGATATGGCCACTTCTGCAGACAAAACAATGTGGTCGAGAACCAATCGATTGAATCCATCTCCCTTCCAACGCAGAATTCCATCGGTCATCGAGGGTAAGATTCGGGCTGGAACGTAAAACTCCGTGTTCAAAAATGTCATAACCCATGAGCTATGCTCTGAAACGAGTATGACCTTGCCCACGATGCCATGGGTATCGATAACGGCCATGTTCTCCCGGATGCCGTCCACGCGTCCGACGTCGAGCATGATCTCGTTTCTCTGGTGGGTAATGTCTTTAAATATGACGCGTGCCGCCGTTACGCTGTAATCAAGTGTATCAGCGAGTCCCAGAAGACTTTCTAATCGATGATTTTCGGCTTCGGCAGCGCGCATGAGCGCGACCTGGTTCGATAAGGTGATGTTCTGGTCCCGAAGCCGGTCATTTTCATCCAGCGCCCTGACGTATCTACCGAGTCCGGCAAACATGCCCTCTACCGCCGCTGTCGCTTCCAGTGAGCGCGCACGTAGTCCACGAAGCATGGGTTCGTTGGCTGTCAGTAGTACCAACAGCGAAATGGACAATAATCCTCCGAGGAGTGCCCAATCACGAATACGTTGCCAGAGACGGTTCATCTCAGCGTGCTATAAAAAACGAGGTGTCAAGACTGGAATAAAAGGAAATTCTGCTCCGGATCAATGACCAATCGAACTGACTAGTGCCTGAAATGTCGCTTTCCGGTAAATACCATAGCCAGACCGTGCTCGTCTGCCGCCGCGATAACCTCGTCATCTCGGATAGACCCCCCAGGCTGAATGGCGGCGCGAGCTCCACTGGAGGCCGCTTCCATAAGGCCATCTGCAAAGGGAAAAAACGCATCAGAAGCGAGGACACAGCCCGAAAAGTCCAGATCTGACTTGCGACCTTTACTGACTGCTACCTCAGAAGAATCAATCCGGCTCATCTGGCCCGCCCCGACTCCAATGGTCTGTCCTCCTTTGACGTAGACGATGGCGTTACTCTTCACGTTTTTGGCGATGCGCCATGCGAAATCCAGGTCACGCCATTCATCTTCGGTGGGCTTGCGTTTGGTAACGACCGTGCAGCTGGCTCTCAAGTCTTCGGATGAACCCAGAATTGGATCTCTTTCCTGGACCAGGTAGCCGCCTATGACAGATCGAACATCCATGGTGGCGTCCGTTGACGCCTCGCGAAGCATCCTGATTAGTCTGCGATTCTTTTTTTGCTGGAGAAACTCAAGTACGCCGTCTTCAAATTCCGGGGCGATTATGATCTCCGTGAAAACCTTGTCGATGGCCTCGGCTGTTGTGAGATCGAGTGCTCGGTTTACGACTACAATACCACCGAAGGGGGACTGCTTGTCGGTCGAAAACGCCCTGTGATATGCATCAGTAAGTGATTCTGCAGAACACACCCCACACGGATTCGTGTGCTTCAGAATGGCGACCGTGGGCGAAGCGTGTTTGAACTCATTGATGAGAATAAGAGCCGCACTCAAGTCCAGAATATTGTTGAACGAGAGATCCTTGCCGTGGAGCTGAGTGAAGAGTGAACTGGTATCGCCATAAAGATTGGCGGACTGGTGGGGATTCTCTCCATATCTCAGAGTCTGCTGGAGCGGCTCGTCAATCCGGAAGCCGCTCGCGCGTTTCGTGAAATATCGGGTGACGGCTGCATCATAGAGGGCAGTGTGACCGAACGCATCTGACGCCAGCTCGCGGCGTGTGGCGAGCGTCAGCGAGCCACCGGTACGGTCGAGTTCATCTGAAATCTTCGCATACGAGGAAGGGGAGCAGGCAACGCCTACAAAGAAGAAGTTTTTTGCCGCGGCGCGGAGCATCGTAGGGCCGCCGATATCAATATTTTCAATAGCCGTCGCGTCTGTCACGTCCTCGCCCGAGGTTGCTTCTTCGAAAGGGTAGAGGTTCACCACTACCAGGTCAATCTCTCGAATTTCTTGCTTCGCCAGCTCGGCCAGGTCTTCGGGATCCGTACGACGAGCGAGTAACCCGCCATGAATGGCAGGGTGGAGAGTTTTTACCCGGCCCCCGAGAATTTCAGGATACCCAGAAAGCGAGTCCACTGATGTGACCGGCAGTCCAGATTCTTCGAGCACTTTGGCTGTGCCGCCGGTGGAAATCAACTCCACACCGTGACCTTGTAGCGCCCGCGCGAAATCAACGATCCCAGTTTTATCGAATACCGACAACAAGGCTCTCCGGATCGGATATTCATCGTTGGGGGTCGGTAGATCTTTGACGTTGATCATTAATGGTTCAGGATTTGGGTTGAATGATGACCTCGCGGCCTCTGATTTGTATCAATTTTCTGGCGAAGAGGTCAATCGCCTTCGGATAGAGCCGGTGTTCCACTTCCAATACTCTCATTGCCAGAGAAGCGGGCGTATCTGTGCCCAGAACCGTGATCGACTCCTGGAGAACAATCGGTCCCGTATCGTATTCCTCGTCCACGATGTGAACGGTAGCCCCTGAAGATGAGACACCCTCGGCGATTACCGCCTCGTGGACGCGACTGCCATACATACCTGTTCCTCCGAAGGCTGGAAGGAGGGCGGGATGGATGTTCAACATTCGGTTTTCAAAGGCCCGGACAAGAGAGCCTGGGATCTTCCTCATAAAGCCGGCCAGCGCGATAAAGTCTACCTGATGTCGGGCGAGAACCGCCTGTAATTCTTCCGTTTCCGGGTCGCTGATTCCTTTTACAACAAACACGGGAATGTTCATTGTTTGAGCTCGATCACATACCCCTGCGCCCGCACTACTCGCGACGCATAAAACAACGGAAGCCGGGATCTCGCCTGCTCGGCAGGCGTCTGCGATTGCTTGAAAATTGGACCCGCCACCGGAAGCGAAAATCGCTATTCGCATGAACAGAGAAAAGACAGATTGAGACGGTTGAAGTAGACGGAAAACAACCTACGAAATTGAGGTGTGCTTAATCGAAAA
>CALBJU010000307.1 GCA_937893205.1 uncultured Bacteroidota bacterium | reverse complement strand
CAAGACGGGTGAAGAATTGAAAGCTGAAGGGAAATGAAACACCTCCTACTCACAATAATCGCAGCCGTGCTGTTGGTGGGATTCGCCGGATCGCAGCTCAGGGCTGCCGACAGTCCCAACATCATTCTGATTTTCATTGACGATATGGGGTGGAAGGACGTCGGCTGCTATGGCAATGATTTCATTGATACGCCGCACATCGACCAACTGGCGGCTGATGGAATGCGGTTCACAGATTTCTACGCTGCCGGAGCCGTCTGTTCGCCAACACGATGCGCAGTACAGTCCGGCCAGAATCAGGCGCGAATTGGAATCACAGCACATATCCCCGGGCATTGGCGTCCGTTCGAACGTGTGATCACTCCGCTGACCACCATGGCGCTGCCGCTCGATACGATCACGGTTGCTGAAGCGTTGAAGACGTCCGGCTATTCCACGGGGTACGTTGGGAAATGGCATCTCGGCAATGGTCCACAGTTTCAGCCGGATCATCAGGGCTACGATTTTTCGGCCGTCATCGGCGGCCCGCACCTGCCTGGCAGGTATCGCGTGCAAAGTCCCGGCGTTCAGAAGCCAAGGCCTGGGCAATACCGGACGGAGTTTGAAGCGGATCTCTGCACTGAATTTGTGATGAAGAACAAAGACAAACCCTTCTTCTTGATGCTTTCCCCCTTCGCCGTTCATATTCCATTGGGAGCAATGTCCGCCAAGGTGGACAAGTACACAAAAAGGGCAGAACATACAAAACGGGAGTTGCCGCACCCGGTGTACGCAGCGATGGTTGAACATTGCGACGACATGGTAGGACGCATCGTAAAGACCGTTGAAAAAGCCGGCCTCACCGAAAAAACAATGATCGTCTTTACTTCTGACAACGGAGGCCTGTATCGACGCTACGATTATCGAGAAGAGGCTGACGACAATGTCTCCAGCCAGGCTCCACTGAAAGGCGAAAAGGGCTCACTCCACGAAGGCGGCGTTCGCGTTCCCTTGATTGTGAAATACCCCCCGATCGTAAAACCGGGCACGGTTTGTTCGGAGCCAACGATCAGCTATGACTTCTACCCGACCTTTGTCGATCTTGCCCATGGAAAACTACCCGCCGGGCAAACGATTGACGGGCTAAGTCTGAAACCGCTGCTTGCGGATTCCACCGCCAGGTTGACGCGGAATGCGCTGCACTGGCACTACCCACACTACCACCATGATCGCCCTGCCAGCAGCATTCGTGAGCGTGACTGGAAGCTGATCGAATACCTTGACGGAACTGGCGACGTCGAGATCTATAACCTTGCCGAGGACCTTGGCGAGACGAAAAACCTCGTCAAGCTGCGCGCTGGTCGAGTCGCAGATCTTAAGAAGAAACTGCAGCAATGGCGTCAGCAGGTGACTGCTCGCATGCCCTATCCGAATCCGCACTACGATGAGAAACGAGCTGGGGAGTGGTGGAGCATGCGAACCGGTCAGCCCGTCGACAGTGGCGGGCGCAAGCGATTTCCGTCGACAGAAAAGCAACGGTAGCAAATTCTCGCCTGCAGATCACTAAACGTAAAGATGAATTACTGAATGAAGCATCCGAAAGAATCTATGAAACAAAAAATAATTATCACCCTTTGGTCCGCGCTTTTCCTCCTCTGCGCTTTCACCGCATCCGCGGCTGACCGGCCCAATATCGTTTACATTATTTCCGATGACCAGGCATGGACCGATTATGGTTTTATGGGGCATCCTCACATCAGGACTCCCAATCTGGACAAGTTGGCCAGGCAAAGCGTTGTCTTCGAGCGCGGATATGTTCCGACTGCCCTTTGTCGTCCATCCCTGGCAACTTTGGCGACCGGGCATTTCGCCCACCGGCATGGCATAACGGGAAACGATCCATCACCCAAGTACGCCGAGCGCGGTTCCGAATTTTACAACCAACGCCGGGCCAAGCTCATTTCCTATCTCGACCAGTTCGACACCCTGCCCGAGCTGCTCGCCGAACGCGGTTATCTCAGCCACCAAAGCGGAAAATGGTGGGAAGGAAGTTACAAGCACGGTGGATTCACCCATGGGATGACCCGGGGATTTCCGGAACGCGGCGGTCGCCATGGTGACGACGGCCTGAAGATCGGTCGGGAAGGAATGGAACCGATCGAAAAATTCGTTGACCATGCCGTTGCGGAAAAAAAGCCCTTCTTTCTCTGGTATGGCGTGTTTCTCCCCCATACTCCGCATAATCCTCCGCAACGCCTTCTCAAAAGGTACAAGGAACAGGGCCTTCCCATTAGCGTTGCCAAGTATTATGCCTGCTGTGAGTGGTTTGACGAAACCTGCGGACAGCTCATCGACATTCTTGAGAAACGAAACCTCCGGGACGATACCTTGATCGTATACGTTACCGACAATGGCTGGATCCAAAATCCAAAAAGAAACGGATATGCGCCTCGCTCCAAGCAGACGCCCTACGAGGGCGGGGTTCGCACACCCATCATGTTCTCCTGGCCGAACGGCGGCCTTGATCCCGCCAAGCGCCCCGAACTCGTATCTTCCATCGATCTCTTCCCCACCGTGCTTGCCGCTGCGGGCGCTCGAATTCCCAATGACGTGCCTGGCGTGAATCTCCTGGAAAATCTTCAGAAAAAGCGCCCCATCAAGCGCTCGGGTATCTTCGGGGAAAGTTTTGCCCATGACATCGCAGATATCAAAAAACCCGAAGCCTCGCTTCTTTTTCGATGGCGGATCGAAGGCAAATGGAAGTTGCTCTTAACCTACGACGGTGAAGTGAATCGTTACCAAAGCACTCATCCCCGAACCGAGAAACACCCCCAACTTTTCGACCTGTCAAAGGATCCCCATGAAAAGACGAACCTTGCAAAAAAACACCCCAAGGTCGTCGCTGACCTGGCTGCGAAGATTGCCGAATGGTGGCCGGTCAAGGAACGAAAAGTCATTACCAAATACGAATGA
>CALBJU010000306.1 GCA_937893205.1 uncultured Bacteroidota bacterium | reverse complement strand
GACAGGGCTTCTCGTTCGGCGATTACATGAGTTTCATGGGAGGAATGCAGGCCATAATGATGGATGGGGGAAGGATGAGTGGAGGCGGAGCGCAGGTCGGAACGAACATAAACGACGGATTTTCAGAAACACTCGCGTTGGGCCTCAATGCCAGTCGTGATCTCAACTCGAAAACGTTTGTCAGTGGCAGCTATTTCCTCTCGAGCATAGAGAATCAGCAGACGCGAACGGTCCAGCAGCAGCAGCTTCTTGGCTCATCTCTCTCCTCGCTGGTTCAGGAAAACAACAACCAGCTCAGCGATAACCTCTCGCACCGGCTGAATCTCAGTGGCAAATATGATTTCGCAAAAGGTCATGACATCCGATTCCGGGGGAATATTTCGACCAGCACCTCTTCGCTGACGAGTGTGGGTTCGCGCTCAACTCTTGGGGTCATGGGGATAGAGCAGAATACGAGCGAAACGACCTACATCACTGATGGCGATCAGACGGCTGGAGATGCTTCGCTGACCTATCGAAAACGATTGAACGAAAAAGGAAGAAGCCTCGTCGCCGTTGCGCGTCTGAATCTGAACGATTCCGAAACCGGAGCGGATCTGAATTCCTTGACCGGCATCCTCGGTTCGGGAGACCTATTTACGTACGATGAGATCGCCCAAATCCAGTCGTCTCTGGGAAATACACTCCAGCAAACCCAGCGCATCTCCTTGAGTGAGCCGCTCGGGAAAGGGCGACTTATCGAGCTCCGCGCGGAGCGCCGGCAGATCAACGAGGACAAGGACAAGACGGTCAGTGACCTGGTGCGCGGTTCTCTCGTGCTGAATGACGCTTTGAGTTCGGGTCTGGATCGCACTTATACCTATTACAAAGCCGGATTGAATTTTCGCAAGAACTGGGAGTCGGTGAATTTTGGAATCGGGGTCGACATTCAAGAGTCCACTCTGGACGGGAAGATCTTGGACAGGGATGTTTCGATCTCGAACGGCTTTACCCACTGGCTGCCCTCGGCAAACCTGAGATGGTCGATCAACCAGGGTCAGAGCCTGAGTGTGCGCTACAGCGCCTCAACGCGGGAGCCGTCGATGACTGAGTTGCAGCCCTTTACCGACAATAATGATCCCTTGAATGTCTACGTCGGAAATCCTGAACTCGAACCCGAGTATCGGCACCGTACAAGCATCAACTACCACTTTTTCGACCAATTCACGTTCACCAATATGTTCGCATTTCTGAGCGCGAACTACACACAGAACAAGATTGCTCGCTCCCGGACAATCGACGATTCGTTCAAGCAGGAAATCACGTCGGTCAACACAGATGTCGACTGGACATTTTCGGGAAGTCTCTACTTCGGAACTCCGATTCGGCCGATCGGCGCTAAGATCAACTTGTCAAACAGCGCAGTTTATAGTCGCGGAATAGAATTCATCAATGCCGAAGAAAATCGCTCCAACATCCTTCGAAATACCCTCGGTATCAAGCTGGAAAACAGAAACAAAGACCTGTTTGATGTCGGCGTCGGTGCCCAATTCACGTTCAATAACGTGAGTTATTCGCTCAACGAAAATCTGAATCAGAACTACGTCAACAGCACCTACTCAGCCAATGCCAGCTATTATCTGGGTGAGTCGTGGGAATTCTCGACCGCGCTGGATTACCGCGCATATTCGCAGCAGGTGTTCGGCTCTTCCAGCAGTGTGCCGCTCTTGCAGGCCTCTATTACGAAAACTCTCATGAGGCAGCGAGCAGATGTTCAGCTGGTGGGACTGGATCTTCTGGATCGGAATGAGGGCATCAACTTCTCCAATACCGGCAACGTGATTCAGGAAGTGCGCACCAATTCTCTTGGTCGCTACGTGATGCTGAAATTCATCTACCGCATTTCCGGTAGAACAGGGGGAAGGGGAAATACGGTATTCGTCGAGGGGCACTAGGAGCCGTACCAGTCCTCGAACGACGAACGCGCGCTGTTATTACCGAAGTAGGCACGTCACCAGGGGGCAAGTCAGCCAGCCGGTTGCTTTCCCTCGTCCAGATACGCGCCCAAGCTGCTGAACGCCTCCTCTCGGGCCTGATGGGATCTCAAGCGAGCGATTGATATCTGCTGCCTGCGAACCTACTTTTTAACTGTACCAGCACAACGTGGCCGGTTCAACGAATTTGCCCCGTCAGATAGTAACCATCGATCTCGTGACGCGACCAGAATCTCTGAATAGAGCAACACCTCTCCTTGCTCTCGTACTTTTATTGTCGTGCACCAGTAGCGCGTGCATTCAAACGACACTGGCTCAGGCGGGAGAATTGTCGGACGGTAGTAGATTTTCATCTTGGTTTTTCGGAGATGCGGAAGATTGGATTCGAACGACAGATGGAAAACGCATCTTGCGAGTGGCGACGGGTCTGGCGGTGCTCGTTCCGCTCTCGTACTTCGATCAGCAGGAGAGTGAAGCAGCTCTCAATTGGGGAAATGGGGGGCTTGGCAATTTCCTCAGACTTACCAATCATGCTGGAGGGCCTTATGCGCTCTCGGTACCAGCCGCTGTTTTCTCCATCTCGCTGATGGGCAACAACGAGAAATTTCAAGATGCGGCCTTCACGTCCCTACAGGCACCCATCTATGCGGGAGTGGTAGCCATATTTGTTAAGACCGCGTTTGGCCGGTCTCGTCCGGAGGCCGGGCGAGGAGCCCGCGATTTTAATCCTTTCACCGACATTAATTCGGCCTTCCCTTCTGGACATGCAACTGCCGCATTCGCCATTCTCGCGCCATGGACGTTCTATTATCCAAACATTTTTACCTACAGCCTTCTGACAATCGGAACCGGCACGGCCATCGCTCGCATGGAACGCCAGAAACACTGGCTGACCGATGTGCTGGCCGGAAGCGTAACGGGTCTGACCATGGCCTACTGGCTTTCTCGAAAGCATCAAGGCGAACCCGCACGTATCACCCTTTCTCCGTCTCTCGGCAGGCGTGGTATGGGATTGAGAATGAGCCTGAAGTTGTAGATTGATTGGCCAGGAGATAAAGATCTGGGATGAATCACGCCGAATAAGTGTTGAAAGGCCCTCTATCGATGATCGATGCGTACATCGATGACATCTGGTCAGGTCGATACTCGCCCAAATTCGCGTTGATTTTCGAATACGGGGCACTGTCGTGATTTCTGCGGAAGCAAAAAGGCAACCTGTAGGGGGTTCTTATCGTTTCGAGGGGTGATCACGATTCCGCATCCCCAAAAATCTTCAGATTCACGCCCGACCCATGTCCTCAGTTGTTCGTAGCCATCCGCCGGTTAATTGGAAGTGGATAATCGGAGCCTATGTAGTGGTTTCGCTTATTTATACCGGATCTGAGTCGCTCAGGGCATACCTCAACGACGTTCCGATGAGTACGTTCGAGCTGTACGGCGGGCAGTTTTTATACTGGGGAATTCTTGTAGCTCAACTGCCTTTCATTCTTTGGGTGGCCAGGCGTTTTCGGATAGAGAAGGCCACCCTTTTCAAGGTGTTAATTCCGCATTTGGCATTTTTTCTGGTCTTCGTGACCATCCACAGTTTTGTGTGGATGATCAGCTGGAATATGATTTTCATCGAAAGAGACTTTCCTTCCGTTCTGTCTGAAATGTGGGACCTGCGTTCTCGGCATCTGCTTGCAATGATGTTTTATTCGTACAGATACTTCCTGATACTGGCGGTCTACGTAGCATTTGACTATTCCTGGAGATACAAACAGGAGGAGATCGCCCGCGCCACCTTTGCTCTCGAAAGATCAAATCTCCAGGCGCAGCTTTCGCGAGCACAATTTGACGCGCTTCGAATGCAGCTGCACCCACACTTCCTGTTCAACACGCTGAACACAATTTCTATTCTCATTGACGAGGAGCCGGAAAAGGCAAACAGGATGCTCCACCATTTGAGCGACCTGCTTCGATACACTCTGGAAAAAAGCGGCAAAGATGAGGTCCAACTCGCTGAAGAAATCGATTACATACAGCGATATCTAAAAATAGAGCAAATTCGGTTCGAAGATCGGCTCACGGTTACGTATGACATTCCCGAGGAGACATTGAAAATTCGAATCCCGAATCTGATTCTGCAGCCTCTCGTTGAAAATGCCATCAAACACGGAATCGCGCCGTCCGCAAAATCTGGCCATATCCATATTTCTTCCTCGGTGTCGGCGGGGGATGTCGTCATATGTGTGGAAGACAATGGAGCCGGTTTTCCTGGCGACGAGCAGTGGAGCGAGGGAATCGGACTATCAAATACCCGAGCCCGTCTGGATAGATTTTCTCGAGCCTATGATCGATTCAAGATTGGAATCGGATCCCTGGGAGGAGCCCGGGTAACACTCGTGCTTCCAAAAAAAGTCAAATTATGAGCAAATCGTTTTCAGTCTTGATCGTCGATGACGAACCCGTGGCGCGGAAAGGTCTGCGGCGCATCGTCGAAAAATATCCGCTGGCGCGGGTCGTGGGGGAGGCGCGCAGTGGCAAGGAGGCGATTTCTCAGATTCAGGAGATGAATCCTGATGTTGTGCTGCTCGACATCGAGATGCCCGAGAAGA
>CALBJU010000305.1 GCA_937893205.1 uncultured Bacteroidota bacterium | reverse complement strand
AAACCGTTCGATGTTTTAATCTTCTGCGAATCGTCGAACTAATGCGGCAACGTTCAGTATATTGCCGAGCTTCGATAAAAAGCGTTTTATCAGCATTTTTACCCCTTCAGCGTCGTTTTAGACGGCGTGATTCTTCTACATAAAAATGATCGCGGTAGCGATTGAGGGTCGTCCATGGGTGTAATGAATAATCTCCGAGAAAACACTGGAGTCATGCTCTGGATTCTTGTTTTCGCCTTCGGAGTCATCTGGGTTCTCCAGGATTCCGGTGGATTGGAAGCCGTAGGGAATTTGAACAACACTATCGCCACAGTCAATGGCTCCGCGATATCGATTGAAGAGTATCAACTCGAGGTCGATCGTCAGGTGCAGAGCTACCAGAACCAGACGGAGGACAGCATGCCTCCGCAGATGCTGGATCAGACACGCGATCGCGTGTTCAACCAACTCGTAGAAGCGCGTCTTCGAGAGCAGGAAATGGCGCGCTTGGGCATTGAGGTTTCTGATGATGAGCTCATCGACATGATTCAGGGTGTAGATCCACATCCAATCATCAAAGCCTCGTTCAGCGATGGTGAAGGCGGCATCGATCGGATTCTGCTTCAGAATTTTATCGCCGACCCCAACGCCACGGCCAACTGGCTCTATATAGAGCAGTTACTGATCAGTGAACGTAGAAGCCAGAAACTCGAAAATCTTATCGGCGCCACCGTCCGCGTAACCGAAAAGGACGTTAGACAGGAGCACATCCGGCGTAATCGGAATGTGGATGTCGACTACGTTTCCCTTCGTTTCACCGCTCTTTCAGATGACGACATATCCTACGACGATGTCGATCTGAGACGTTTTTACAACGATCATAAAGACGAGTTTTCGCGCGAAAAGACGTTCGACCTTTCGTACGCAACCATGTCCAAAGCGCCAACGTCAGACGATACCCTGCTTGTCTTTTCTGATCTTGTAGGCATGATGGCAGATTTCAGCGCCGCGGAAAACGACTCATTATTTCTTGCTCGGAATGGGTCTGAACGTCCTTACACTGACGCCTACTTCCGTCGCGACGAGATCGCGGATGAAATGGCAGAAGCAGTATTCAGTGATGTCAAGACCGGAATTGTGGTGGGACCCATCGTATCTGGTGGACAGGTTCACCTCATCAAAGTCATGGATGTTCGTGCTCCTGAAGAAACGGCGGTCAAGGCAAGCCATATCCTCTTCAGGGCCGCAGACGGAGACGATGATGCGATCGCAGAAGCGAGAACAGAGGCTAATTCGGTGAGGCGTCGTATTCTCGCGGGAGAAGACTTTGCGGACCTCGCTCGTGAGTTTTCTGACGACGCCACCGCATCCCGCGGTGGAGATCTTGGATGGTTTGGCCCCGGAAGAATGGTCACCGAATTTGAGGACGCAGCATTTGGCGCTCGTATCGATCGTGTGGTCGGTCCCATCAAGACGCAGTTTGGCTATCACCTGATAATGGTGACCGACAAGGCCACACAGGAAGCTCAGCTCGCCGACTATGCGCTCTCGCTCCGAGCGAGCGTACAGACTCTGAATCGAGTCCAGGGTCTGCTGGACGACCTGCAGTATTTTTCGACTGAGGAAGGCAACTTCTCAGACGAAGCTGAGAGACGTGACCTGATGGTGCGGACGGTTTCAGTGGGAGAAAAACAACAGTTCATTCCGGGACTTGGAAACAGTCGTGCGCTTCTGAATTTTCTGGAAACGGCCTCCGAAGGCGATGTCAGTCCAGTAATCGAGTTGAACGATGTATTCTTCGTAGCCTCTGTCGACGGAGTGACTAAAGCAGGCTTTCAGCCCTTTGATGACGTGAAATCGCAGTTGGAGCCTCGCGTCAGAAATGAAATGAAGGCAGAAATTCAGGCTTCAAAACTACAGAATGCGCTGGGTGCAGGTGGTTTTGACACTCTTGCTGAGTCGGTGAGCACGTCGCAGCGGTCCGCTTCTGGCCTCTCCTTTTCAAATTTGACCGTACCCGGTATCGGTCGCGACCCGCTGTTCGTGGGGACTGCGATGGGTATAGACGTTGGCGCGATCTCGGAAGTTGTGACTGGGTCCAACTCCGTCTACGTCATTCGTGTAAGCAGCATTGCTGAGCCCGGAGCGCTTCAGCCTTCGGACTTCACGACACTACAGGATCAACTGACGTCACAACGCCAGAATCTTGTACGGTCTCGATGGATTACGGCGCTTCGCGAATCCGCAGATATCGTAGATAACCGCCGATTCTATCTCCAGTAGGAGCCTCAGTCGGTTCTTAATCTTGATAGAGAGGGCGCTCCCTGATGGGAGCGCCCTCTCCATTTTCAGAGCTCCAGTGTAGCCCGATAGATCACGGACGCTGCACCCTCGAGATACAGGTTCGTTGGATCATCGGCGGATCCCTCGAAACCGACAAACAATGTTCCCCCACGCATCGCGACCGCGAATCTGTGGGCCGAACTCTTGCCCGTCATTGCTGTCACAAGGCTCGCCGCGATGGCTCCTGTACCACATGCAAGTGTCTCGGCCTCTACTCCCTTTTCGAACGTGCGCACCCTCAGGTGTCCACCACTTTCGACCTGAACGAAGTTGACGTTCGCTCCGTTTGGAGTCAGCGTCGTATCCCTCCTGATCTGAGTTCCGATCGTCACGATATCCACCGAGTCTACATCGTCTACAAACACGACGATGTGTTCCGTTCCGGTCCAGAGGTAGTGCGCTTCCAGCTCGCCCTGCCCAAACTCAGCGCCCAGCGAGAGGTCTCGTTTAAAATGCTCGGGGGCTGGAACGAACAAACGAACATCTGACCCATCATCAGGAACAGAAGCGCTGTACAACCCCGCGTCCGATTCAAATTTCAAGGGTTCTGCAGCGAGCCCGGCATCCCTTGCAAAACGTGCGAGGCATCTTGCCCCGTTACCGCACATCGTACCGAGGGACCCGTCTGCGTTGTAGTAAACCATCCGGTAGTTCGCATCTTCACCTTCTGCCACAGATAGCCCCAGGAGGCCATCCGCACCCACACCGGTTCGTCGTGGACAGAAACGAGCCGCAAAACCTGACAGTTCTTCGGCAGTAAAAAGATAAAACCGGTTATCGATGACAATAAAATCGTTTCCAGCGCCGCTCATTTTCGTAAATTCAAGAACGAATTTGGGAGTTGGTGGCACAGTCTGCATGTGGAACTAACCGGTCCTTGTTTTGAATACTGAAAACGACTCCTTCGGGAGGGGTCTGATTGTAAAAATACTCTGATCTGAGGAAAAACCGCCTATCTTGAAAGAAAAACGACTTAAGATTGAGAAAGCCGAACCCCTTCTTTTGTTTGGTCTCAATGACATCTACCTGAAACGAATCGAATCAGCCTTTCCTGACGCGCACATCACAGCACGGGGCAACCAGGTATACCTGCAGGGTGAGGATGAGGACATTGAGTCCATATCTCGCATCCTCGACGAGCTCACTTCTCTTCTGAACCGAAACGGTAACCTGACAGAAGGAGATGTAGAAACCGTTCTCGCACTCTCTGCCTCTGGAGATGGATCGCCTCTAACGCTACTGGGAGATGGCTCGCATCATACCGTATTGTTTACACCGAAGGGCGGTGTGGTAAAAGCCAAGACCCCGAATCAGATTCGCCTGGTCCAGTCGGCGAAGAAAAACGATATCGTATTCGCTATTGGACCGGCTGGAACTGGAAAAACGTACACGGCAGTCGCCCTCGCGGTTGCGGCTCTGAAGTCCAGACAAGCCAAACGAATTGTTTTATGCCGGCCTGCCGTTGAGGCTGGAGAACGTCTGGGATTCCTTCCGGGTGACATGAAGGAAAAAATCGATCCGTATTTACGGCCTCTGTACGACGCATTGGAGGACATGCTTCCCAAGGAAAAACTGAAGACCTACCTGGAAAACAATACCGTTGAAATCGTCCCGCTCGCATTCATGAGGGGGCGAACCCTGAATTCAGCTTTCGTAATCCTGGATGAGGCTCAGAACGCCTCTGCACTGCAGATGAAGATGTTTCTGACCAGACTCGGCGCCAACAGTCGAGCCATCATCACGGGCGACTTGACCCAAACCGACTTGCCTTCCAGAGAAGTCAGCGGGCTCGCTGAGGCCAAGGAAATCCTGCGGGATATTCAGGGCATCGATTTCATTCATTTTGATGAGAATGATGTCGTCCGCCACCGCCTCGTCAGGGACATTATCAGGGCGTATTCGAAGTTTTTTGGCGGGGACGATTCTGGCCAAGCCAGGTCTTGATTCGAGCCGGTAGAAGATTGAAGCCCCAGGGGCCCGATGGATCCAGTTATTTGACTTCCACTATGGCGTTGTCAATGAGCCGTGCCTTTCCGAAGTAAACCGCCACTGCAGCGAGTACCGTCTGCCCGGCTTCAAGGCTTGCAACAGGCTGCAAATCCTGTGTATCCACAATTGAAACGTAATCCTGGCGGCCCTCGGAAGCTTCGCCAATGATGGACTCCATGGACGAGATAATGCTCAGAGCGTTTCTCTCCCCTTGATGCTCAATCAGATTTCGAGCCAATGCCACAGAACGGGAAAG
>CALBJU010000304.1 GCA_937893205.1 uncultured Bacteroidota bacterium | reverse complement strand
GTAAACCAGACACCGCTCGTTTCATTGGAGGTGTCATTATCGGAAAGCGTCATGAGCGAAAACTCGCCCGTTTCGCCGGCGAAGGTCGACCCGATGGCCATCGAATGGGAAGTCGTGAGAGTTGCACCGAATCCGGTGACATCTCCGGCCAGTACGATCGTGTCCGACGGGAAGCATTGAAGTCGGCAAACATGCTTGCCTTCAATCGTGATAAAAATGATTGAGGCCTCGGTGAGATCAACCGGTAAGATGAACGATTTTTGAATGAACTGACCGGCCGTATCTGTGAACGATCCGGATTCCGTCACATTGAATGACTCCCCGGGGATGAACTCAAACCCGACCTTCGCCCATCCCTGGTAATGGTATCCATCCAGCAACGGAGTCAGTCCCGTGACATCAAATTGCAGCTGTATTTTGGGCGCAACCAACGCGTCATTCCCGCCGCCGTCGCACGCCGCAACGAACAGCATTAAGGTGGAGAGCAACAAGACAGATCCAGGAAAACGCTTCATTTGTCTGGGCATTGATTTGAGCATGTGTCAATTCTGCCCAATCAACGATTCCAGCGTCTAACGGTTCTCGTCCCGTGATCCCGGAACTCAGAAGCGCCCTCGATCCTTGGATTCTTGATCTGGCATTTTGGCGCTACATTAGGCCTTCCAAGTGCTCTGTATAACTGCCTAATGAGTTCTGAACTGAAAAATACTTCATCACCCGCTCCTCGCTCGACCTGGCACGCCTCCTCATGGCGTGACCACGTCGCTGAACAGCAGCCAGCGTTCGATGACGAGAATGAGCTAGCCGAAGTGATAGCGGAGCTCAAGCAACGTCCGCCTCTCGTGACCCCATGGGAAGTTGAGCGGTTGAACCTGCAGTTGGCAGATGCGACGGCGGGAAAGCGATTCTTACTCCAGGGAGGAGATTGTGCCGAGCGTTTTGATGAGTGCAGGGCCGATATCATCGCCAATCGTCTGAAAGTGCTACTTCAGATGAGTCTTGTGCTCATCTACGGTCTTCGGATGCCCGTCATTCGCGTGGGTAGATTCGCAGGACAGTATGCGAAGCCACGCTCATCGGATTTGGAAGGGCAAAACGGCGAAGAATTGCCCTCTTATCGGGGTGACATGGTAAATGCTCCCGAATTCGGAAGGAGCGCTCGCCGCCCTGCCCCCCGCCGGATGGTGACTGCGTATGAACACTCGGCGATGACGCTTAACTACATCAGGGCGCTCGGCGAAGGTGGATTTGCAGATCTTCATCACCCTGAATACTGGGACCTGGGATTCGTCACCTCAAATCCTCTTCGGCGTGAGTATCAGGAGATCGTGGATTCCATTCTGGAAGCCCTGCGCTTTATGGAGGCCGTCTCCCCGAACCCAATTGGTGATGTGGACCGCGTATCCTTTTTCACGAGTCATGAAGCCCTCTTACTGCCGTATGAAGAAGCCCTGACCCGGGAGTCGGATGGGCGATTCTACAATTTGTCTACTCATTTTCCATGGGTGGGTAAGAGGACGAACGACATCGACGGCGCCCATATCGAATACAGCCGCGGAATCAGAAATCCCATTGGATTAAAAGTAGGCCAGGGCCTCTCTGCCAGTGAATTGCTGGACCTGCTGGAGGTGCTGGATCCGGACTACACACCGGGAAGAATCACTCTGATCACGCGATTTGGCTCGAGTACCATTGAGTCGGCACTGCCGGGACTGATCTCTGCCGTCCAAAAAACGGGACGAGGCGTATTGTGGTCCTGCGATCCCATGCACGGCAACACAGAAGTCCTCGATAGTGGCATCAAAACCAGAAGATTCGACAATATCCTCGCCGAACTCGAGTTAGCGTTCGATATTCATGAGCGGTGCGGATCGATACTGGGAGGCGTACACCTTGAGTTGACAGGAGAGGATGTTACTGAATGTGTTGGGGGCGCGCGTGGGATCGAAGAGGAGGATCTCGGACGAGCCTATCAGAGTCAGGTGGATCCAAGATTGAACGCAGAGCAGGCCTTGGAACTTGCTTTCTCGATCGTGAGGAAGTGCCGGTCCATGAGAAACTCCTCGACCTGATCGCCTCGGCCATGACTCCATCTCCCGCCATTGTCTATTGCGCCCATTGTATGGATTCTACCCGTGGAAAAACGGCCCACGGATTGATCCGTTTTACGGAGCGATTTGACGTTCGTGCGGTGATTGACCCGGTATTTTCTGGCCGGGACGCGGGTGAGTTTTTAGATGGAGCGCCCAATGGCATTCCGATTGTATCGACGCTGACCGAAGCATTGGACCAGATGCCGGAAGAGGGAGGCTCTTTCGTCTTGGGGCTGGCAACGGACGGAGGCGTTCTGCCTGAGGACGCTCGCGTTGCGGTTGCCAAGGCCATCATGCACGGCTTGAACATCTTCTCAGGCCTTCATGTATTTCTTAGCGAGGATCCGGAATTTTCGAAGCTGGCTGATCAGTACGAAGTCGCTTTGACCGATGTGCGGCTTCCTCCGCATCGATCAGAGTTGCATTTTTATGAGGGCGGAATTGATGAAGTGCGTGCGGTGAGGGTGCTCATACTGGGGACAGATTCCGGGTCAGGAAAGCGTACCACGGCCTGGGTTCTCCGAAACGCGCTCATCGAGAAGGGCTACAAGGCAGAGATGATTGGAACGGGCCAAACGGCCTGGATGCAGGGAGCCCGATTCAGTATTTGCCTCGACTCGCTCGTAAATGATTTCGTTGCGGGAGAAATTGAACATGTAGTCCGCACGGCTTGGGTAGAGGCAAAACCGGACGTTGTGATCGTCGAGGGTCAGGGCGCCCTCCTGCATCCTGCGTATCCGGGCGGCCTGGAACTGGTGGCGGCCGTCAAGCCCGACGTCCTGCTGCTTCAGGATGTGCCGGCCAGAAAAGCCTTTGACGGATTCGATGACTTACCCATGCCTCCCATGTCTCGCCAGATCGAAGCCCTGGAACTGCTGTCTGCATCACGGGTGGCGGCGATCACGATAAACCCCACGGGTCTTTCGGCCGAAGAGGCGAGTTCTATCTGTCAGCAATTTGAAGACGAGTTTGAACGTCCGGCAGTAGATGTATTCCGAGAAGGCTGCAAGCGCCTTATCGATCTTATCGAGCCCCATCTTCGCACGCTGGAGCCGATTGTATGATCATAACCGGCGCCTATGTTCGCACCGTCAGGTCGGCGCTCGCTGAGCCCTATACGATCGCCTATGAAACTATCACGGATGCGGTCAATCACTTCCTGTTACTTGAAACAGATAATGGATTGAGCGGAATCGGATGCGCGGCACCAGCACCAGAAGTTACCGGGGAAAGTGAATCCACATCCCTGGAAGCATTGAATCAGTTTTGTGTCGAAGTTCGCGGCCGCTCCACCGACTCCTTCCCAGAAATGGCCTCAGATCGGCCTTCCGCTCGGGCAGCTGTAGACCTCGCCCTGAACGATTTGAAAGCGAGGGCTCGGGATACGAATATTGCTGGCTTGTATGGATCCGCACAGGCCATTGATAAGGGCCGAGTTACGAGCATCACCGTGGGCATTATGGGTGTAGAGGCTACGCTTGAAAAGGCGTCGTCATTTGTGTCGAACGGTTTTTCTTTTTTGAAAATAAAAGGTGGCCACGACGTTGCGCTGGATATCGAACGATTGCAGGAACTGCGGTCTAAACTTGGACCGTCTGTCCTCATTGCGCTGGACGCCAATCAGGGCTACTCGCTGGAGGACGTTCAAAAATTGGACAGGGAAGCCGCAAATCTCAAACTGGAATATCTGGAGCAGCCCACTCCAAAGGCGAATCTAAATCTGATGGCCAAGGCGACTATCAACTCCTCGATCCCTGTGATGGCCGATGAATCTATACAGACTCCAGAAGATGTACGGATAATTGCTAAAATGAGTGCCGCTAAGCTCATCAATATCAAGGTGCAGAAGGTGGGTGGACTGCAAGTCGCCGGTGAAATTGATGCCATTGCCAGAGACGCGGGAATGCCGACGATGCTCGGATGCATGGATGAGTCGGCCCTTTCAATCGCAGCAGCGCTCCACTTTGGGGCCACCCACAGCAATGTGCTTTACTATGATCTGGACGGTCATCTGGACCTGGTCGAGGATCCTTTTGAATCCCTCGTCGAATGCCAGAATGGAGAACTAAAACCTGCCGAAGGGCTCGGCCTCGGTTGGACTACGATTCCCGAGATTCTCCGAGGCTAGCCTTCTCGAACGGCCCTGAGAGCCGAATAGGCGGGCGTTCGGTCGTTTTTGAACTGGGGCGCACGATTGGGAGGGTGATACAATAGGTGGACCCCGCTCCAATTGCCGAGAAAATGTCAGATTTCCCGCCCATCTGTTCGATGAGTCTGTGAGCAACGCGTAGCCCCAGTCCCGAACCCTTCTTCAGCCCGAACTCATCCGGTTGTATTGCATCGAGCGACTGACTGATCGACTCGACAAATTTGGGGTCCATTCCACCGCCAGTATCGCTTATCCGGAAGATCAGTTGCCCTTCATCTTGCCGGAGATCTAACAAGATCTCACCCTTTTGGGTCAAGCTCATCGCGTGATCGAGAAGGTGTGAAAGAGCATGGCCAAGGTGACTCGGATCAAGCTCGCTTTCGATCTTCTGTTCCGGGACCGAAATCAAGAGGTTAATATTCTTTTCCTCCGCTTCTGTCACGTATTCGGCCAAAACTTTCTGGGAAATAAGGGTAACGTCGGTCAATTCTGTTTTCTCATCGAGAGTTCCAGAGGAGAGATGGGCTACGGAAAGGATTGAATTCAACAATTTCAGAAGACGATCACTACTGACCCGAATCATTTCGGCGAACTGTTGCTGTTCACCCGAACACTCCTCGACAAGGATATCTGCCAGTCCCACGATACCCGACAGAGGTGTGCAACATCGTGGCTCATGCTCGACAGAAATTCAGATTTCAGGCGCGACAGTTCATCGGAATGATTTTTGGCCTCCAACAATTGGAGCTCTCCGAGTTTGCGCGCCGTGACGTCGCGCAGAACAATCAGATAACCTTGATGATCATTCCCGTTCACGATCACCATTTTTGATGACAGGACATACCAGCGGTCCTTTCCAAATCCAGTGAGCTCAAATTCGTTTCTAAACTGATCATCGCTTTTTACGGACTCCCAGAAATCTGCAAGAAAAGGAAACTCGTCGGTGACGCACTTGCCTACCTCGCTCTTCGAAGAATCTGTCCGCAGCTTCGCTACCGATTCGTTGATTTCAACGATATACCCGTCCGGATCGGTCACAATAACTCCATCTGCCATCGAGCGCATGATCTC
>CALBJU010000303.1 GCA_937893205.1 uncultured Bacteroidota bacterium | reverse complement strand
TGAAAAGCTGGGCAGAACGCCGGTGGCTGGACGTGCCTGAACTGGAAATCTGAAGAAACCCGATATCTAATGATGTCTGATATGTTGCGTGATCTCTCTGGTGATACTGCCCTTTTTTCGCTGAACACCGCTACAGTGCGCGAACGGTGGGACCTCGCAGAAATCATCGATGGCTGCGTTCGTCATAACATCAGCAGCATCACTCCGTGGAGGGATCAGGTGGCCAAGTGCGGTCTGGGCGAAGCCGCAATTCGAATTCAGGATGCGGGATTGGCAGTTACGAGCCTTTGCAGGGGCGGTTATTTTCCAGCTGCAAATGCCGAGGGGCGCCAGACAGCCATAGATGACAATCGCCGAGCCATTGACGAAGCCGCCACACTCGGCGCCGCCTGCCTCGTTTTGGTTGTCGGCGGCCTGCCGGACGGCACAAAGGATATCGAGGATGCGAGATCGCAGGTGTTTGACGGGATGTCGGCGATTATGGAGCACGCACGGGCCTGCCAGATACCACTGGCCATTGAACCCTTGCACCCCATGTACGCCGCCGACCGTGCATGCGTAAACACGATGAGGCAAGCTCTTGACCTCTGTGATGAGCTTGGCGAGGGTATCGGAATCGTGGCCGATGTATACCACATCTGGTGGGACCCCGAACTGGCCGATCAGATTGCCCGAGCCGGGAATGACAACCGCCTGTTGGTCTTTCATGTCTGCGACTGGCTGGTGCCCACCAATCACCTGTTCCTCGATCGCGGGATGATGGGTGACGGTATTATTGAATTGAAGAAAATCCGGGCGATGATGGAGACTGCTGGCTACCGTGGCTCCTGCGAGGTCGAAATATTTTCGGCTGACGACTGGTGGAAGCGGGACCCGGACGAGGTCCTTAGGACGTGTATCGAGCGCCATCAATCGGTGGTCTAGTACTCCCATTGCACCAACCACAGTTGACGTGGACCGGAGTCGCTTCGTACACTCGGGCTCAGCACAGTGGAATGAACTCAAGGAATCATCCAGAATGACTGTCACACGAAAAATGCGTACGGGCCTGCTGATTACTGTCGCGATCGTTTTATCGCTTTCTGCATGCTCCACCTCGGCAGATGGCCCGTCAGAAATGGACCTGGAAGCTGCACTCGCTTCCATATCGCGGGACAACATCCAGTCATCAGTGACTTATCTCGCGGCGGATGAGCGCGAAGGCCGCATGACGGGAAGCCGGGGTTATGACGACGCAGCGCGCTTCGTCGCCGATCAGTTCGAAGCCATGGGACTGGAACCCGGCGGCAGTGGTGGCAATGGTGGCTGGTACCAGGAAGTCCCCTTAATCACGCGAAAAACGGACATTGAAAACTCGGGTGTCACGTTGCACAAGAAGGGTGGCGATGTGGTTCTTGAGTGGGGAAAAGACGTCGTCATCTACGCAGACAGACTTCGAGAGAAGACCCGGGTGCGCGCCGAGGTGGTGTTCGTCGGATTCGGCATACATGCGCCCGAGCTGGGTTATTCTGATTTGGAAGGAATCGATGTCAGCGGCAAGATCGTCGCGTACTTTTCGGGTGCTCCGGACACCTTTCCTTCCACGGAGCGCGCCCATTTCTCCTCTGGCAGAACCAAAGCGGATGAACTGGTAAACCGCGGGGCTATCGGAGAGATCGGGCTGATGAGTCGCGCCGAGGAAAATCGGTTCACATGGTCGGGAAACAGGAGCGCGAGAGAACGCATGGCCTGGATCGATGAGAGTGGGGACGTCGCAGACTTCCACCCAGAGCTTCTGGGCAGTGCTGACTTCAGACCAAACGCGGCGAGGCAGTTGTTTGAAGAAGCGCCAATAACACTGGAAGAGGCACAGGATGCCCGCGAAGCAGCTCGGCCGATGTCGCGGGATTTGAATATCGAGGTTTCGATATATCGCACGTCGATCCACGAACGCATGGAAAGTCCGAATGTCATCGGAATTCTGCGCGGAAGCGATCCGAAATTGTCTGATGAGTATCTGGTTTATTCGACCCACCTCGACCACCTTGGCACTGGCTCTGTGGTTGATGGCGACAGTACCTTTAACGGTATGTACGACAACGCTATCGGGGTATCCGTCACTCTGGAAATTGCTCGCGCCTTCGCCTCCATACCCGTGCCGCCCCGCCGATCGATCATGTTCGTCGCAGTCACCGCAGAAGAGCGCGGTTTGCTAGGATCAGACTATTTCGCGCATTACCCGACCGTGCCACGTGAGGGCTTGGTAGCGAGTATGAACATCGACATGCCCATGTTCATTTTCCCGCTGAACACCGTAACCGGCTATGGCGTCGAGCACTCCTCTCTCGAAATAGTCATGACGGAGGAAGCGCTAAAGGAAGGCTTTGAATACATGCCAGACCCTTATCCAGAAGAAGTCTATTTCATACGTAGCGATCAGTATTCCTTTGTCCGACAGGGCATCCCGTCGATGTATCTGGCCGAGGGAATCGGCTCTTCCGATCCTGATGTGGACGGTCGCGCAGTACTCGACGAATTCTTTGCTACCCACTACCACGCGCGAACGGATGATCTTTCACAGCCTATCGTATGGGAAACAGCGCTCAGGTTCACCCGCGCCGGGTTGCGCATCGGATTCCGTGTGGCGATGGAAGAAGAGCGTCCCACCTGGAAGGAAAACAACTTCTTTGGTGACAAATTTGGCCGCTGACAGACAGCCTGGCAGACTGCCACTCCGCAATCTCATTACTCGCTCAATACAAGGATGTAAAGCATGGCTGGAGTTGAAGGACGCGTAGCGCTGGTCACGGGTGCGGGGCGCGGAATAGGGCGTGCTACCGCTGAGCTCCTCGCTGCGCGGGGCGCCAAAGTGATGTGCGTTGCCAGAAGCGAGGAGGACTTGAAGGCGGTCGGCCTCGATTACTCGGTCGCAGACCTCGGCACCCCCGAGGGCTGTGCGCACGCCGTGGCTGAGACCCAGAATCGACTGGGTCCGATTGACATACTCATATGCAATCACGGAATTGGATCGGCGCACGAGCTCGTTGTGTGGGAGCAGGATCCGGATGTCTGGAGCGAGACCATGCGGGTCAATCTTGATGGTCCGTTCCATCTCTCGAGACTTGTATTGCCGGG
>CALBJU010000302.1 GCA_937893205.1 uncultured Bacteroidota bacterium | reverse complement strand
AAGCACGGTGTCGGCGGATTGACTTACGACACTTCGAAACGTAATTGGCCGAACGAGGCCAACGTATTTATAGCGCTTATAATCCTCATATTGATTTTCGAAGGTCTGGGACTGCTAACCCAAGGCCAAAGCTTTTTGTTCGATTCGAAAGATCGATTCGACAGTATTTTTAATGAGCAACGGCTAAAAATCATTATTCTGCAGGTCTCAATCATAGGTATCATAGCGATCGGTGTTACTCAGGTTATCATTTCAGGGGGCATCGACCTGTCCTCAGGATCGATCGTCGGTGCGACTGCAATGATTGCAATGTCCTTCGCACAGGTTGCGGAAGTCAACGGCCGGCCCAATCCCAAGGCAATCTTCCTTGAGCAGGGTTGGGTCGATTTACCGATAATCATCCCTATTTTAGTAGGCCTATGTTGCGGAATAGTCGCGGGGGGTATAAACGGTTTGTTGATTGCTTATACGCGCATTCCGCCGTTCATTGCTACGCTAGGCATGATGGTGAGCGCGCGTGGCATAGCTAAATGGTGGTCGAAGGGCCGGCCGATCTCTTTCCCGACGGATGATTTTGTAATGATCGGTAACGGCTTTGGTGGCTGGATGCCGGTAGTGATCTTCATCTCGTTGGCTATTCTGTTCTACCTGATCCTCAAGTACACTGTTTACGGCAAGCACACCTATGCGATCGGCTCCAATGAGGACGCGGCGCGGATGTCGGGAATCGATGTCAGACGGCACAAGGTACTGGTTTATGCCATTGCCGGGATGCTTGCTGCACTCGCCGCATTGGTAGTGAGTTCCAAAAACCTGACTGCACAGTCAGGTATGGGCGTCATGTATGAACTCGATGCTATCGCAATGACAGTAATTGGAGGGATTTCGCTTGCTGGTGGACGCGGCTCCATTGTAGGTACCGTTATTGGGGCATTGATATTCGGTGTAATCATCTCAGGTTTTACATTCCTGCGACTTGATGCCTATTATCAGGAAATGGTAAAGGGTATAATTATCGTCGGTGCGGTGGTACTCGACCAATGGCGGCAGCGGAGTGCTGCTACCAGGGCATGAGGAGGAAATTATGAATGACGTAATTCTCGAAACACACGATTTGACCAAGCATTACGGTGGTGTGTTTGCGCTGGAAGCTGCAGATTTCACCTTGCATAAGTCTGAGCACGTTGCAATCATGGGTGATAATGGCGCGGGTAAGTCTACATTCGTAAGGCAGATCACCGGAGTGGAACATCGCACGCGGGGCAATATCATCTTCGATGGAGAGGAAGTGTCTTTCGATGGACCCCTGGCGGCACGTGAGGCCGGTATCGAGACAGTGTTCCAGACACTGGCGCTGGCCGATGATCTTGACGTGCCCGATAACCTGTTTCTTGGGCGTGAAATGATCAAGTTTAAGCTTGGCCCGTTTTCAATTCTTGATTACAAGGGCATGCGTGATGCAACAATACGCGGACTTGAGACGACCGGGGTGAAGATTCCAAACATCAGGAACACGATTCGTAATATGTCTGGTGGTCAGCGGCAATGTGTTGCAATAGCACGTACCGCAACCTTCCATTCCAAGCTGACGATCATGGACGAGCCGACCGCGGCGTTGGGTGTACAGGAAACGGTGCAGGTGGAAAATATTATCAGAACGTTGAAAGAAAACGGTGAGCCGCTGATCCTAATAAGCCACAACATGCGCCAGGTATTTGATCTCGTCGATCGTATCGTTGTTTTCAGGCGCGGACGCATCGTTGCAAATCTCAACAAAGAGGAGACCGATGGTCAGGATGTGGTGGCCTATATCACCGGGGCAAAGACCGATCCAAACTATGCAATGGAAGGAGATGTTTAGGTACCGAACACGAGTACTCCGATTGCAGGTTCTATCATAAACAGATTGATTTTCTCCTGGAAGCAATCATGAATCTGGTCGATTTCGATCATCCGATCTTCGACCGCTTATGGCGTAGAATGGCTGTCATTGTGGTCTGTATCGGATGGGCCGTACTTGAGTTTTACCAAGGTGCACCTTTTTGGGGAATTCTGTTCGGGGCACTGGGGTTATACTGCATCTACGGATTTTTCTTCATCCGGCATGACCAAAACGAAGATGAGTAAACTCTGACAGCCATTGTTAAAACAGCAGATTATTTCGCGGTATCCCACGCTGCCTCCAACGGTTTTTCCATGAGGACGCCCTTCATTTGGACGAAAAGGAACAAACACAGCCAGCTTCCACCAAGGCCCTCAAAGTAACAATGGCCTCCTCCATTGCCTCAGGGGGAATGAATTCTCCAGCTTGAAAAGCGATCAATTGGTACTCCAACGGATCCATTGCTTTTAGGCCAAAGAATTCTATCAAATTCCAAATTCTCAATTGGTCAATGCTGATCCCAAAAAAATAAGATGGTGTGGAATTCGCGATGCAAAGAATGAAATAACCAGGAGCCCTGATAAACATCTACTGAGAAACTTACTATGTCAAATCAAGAATTCAAATTTGCACTCAATCACATGGCCTGCCCAACCCTGAGCCCACTGGAAATGCTGGATATGGCCGCCGAACTCGGAATACACGCAGTGGAGCTGCGTAAAGGACGTACGTGAAAACAGTATTTCCGACATTGACCAAGCTCATGCAATCGCTAAGCGAGCGATTACGAAGGGAATTACAGTCCTCAGTATCAATGCTTTGTATCCGTTCAACATCTGGGAGGATGAGCGTGCCGAACAGGCCAGTCACCTGGCAGATTTAGCCAGTGCCAGCGGAGCACAGATGCTTGTATGCTGCCCTTTGGTGTCAGCCGACTACGATGCCAATGATGCAGAGCGTACTGAGCAGTTACGAGTCGCGTTGCGAGAACTGAGACCTATCCTGGAGTCCAAAGGTCTGATCGGCTGCATTGAGCCCCTGGGCTTTCCGATCTCCACCATCAGATTCAAGGCCGATGCCATTGCAGCCATTCATGACATTGGCGGTGAGGGTACTTTCAGGCTTGTACACGACACCTTTCACCATCGTGGTGCAGCAGAAACCGAGATGTATGCGTCGATGACGGGGCTGGTGCACATTTCAGGAGTAGAAGATCCTGGAATCAGTTTCGACGAAATGCTGGATGCGCATCGTCTCTTTGTCGGCCCAGCCGATCGTCTGGACAGCGTTGGCCAGGTCAGGCAATTACTGGATACGGGCTATCAGGAATATATTTCGTTTGAACCGTTTGCTGAAGATCTCTGGCACCAGAGCGACCCGGCTGCCGTGATAAAATCCTGTATGGACTTCGTTCGCGAACAACTGATGATATGATGAGTTTCAATGAACTTAATTTTGAAGAGAAAAACCACTTTGTGCCCTTGTTTTCCAAATCATCTACAGAAGTACATTGCTCTTTGAATAA
>CALBJU010000301.1 GCA_937893205.1 uncultured Bacteroidota bacterium | reverse complement strand
ATGATCAGCCAGGCCAGGTAGGCGACAAATCCGACAAGAAGAAAGACGCCGCTCGCTCTGGAAAGACGATGCTTTCTGCGAGCCAGCGGCCAGACAAGCACTGAAAACAGAATCATTATCGGAAAGTGAACCATGATGGATTCTGTCTCAACCGCGATTGGCTGTATCAGCGCAACGACGCCCACCACGAACAAAATGTTCAGCATGTTGCTTCCCAGAATATTTCCGACTGCCATATCAGCTTCCTTCCGGAAAATGCTCATGAGACTGGCGGCCAGTTCTGGAAGGCTGGTGCCTATGGCAGCGACCGTCAAACCAATTATGATGGGCGCGATACCCAGGATTGCCGCAATTCCTAGTGCAGAATCAACCATCAATCTTGCCCCGAGTATGAGCGCTGCCATACCACCGAGAACCAGAACAATGCGCATGAGGGGCGCGGTGCGTGGGTTCGTAAAGAGTTTTTTCCAGCGAGAATCAGATGAATCGTTAGGCTCGGAGTCTGATTCTGAAGGGACCGCTCCGTTTTCACCCGTTGCGTGAGCAAGAGAATCGCGGACCACGTATACAATAAAGGCGGCGAGACCAGAGACCAGAATGAATCCATCAACTCGAGAAATCAGCCCGTCAAAAGCTAAAAAGTAGAACAGACCCGTGACCGCGAGCATCATCGGATATTCCCTCTGAAGAGTCCCTTTATCTACCACCAGGGGAAGTAGAATGGCACTGATCCCGAGTATAAGCCCAATGTTGGCGATATTCGAGCCAACAATATTACCGATCGCCAGGCCATCTTCGCCTCTGAGTACAGCAATAACGTTCAACAGAAACTCGGGCAGAGAAGTACCCAGGGCGACGATTGTCAGCCCGATGATCAGTGGCCTGATTCCAAATTTCCGGGCTATCTGAGAGGATCCATCGACCAGCCAGTTAGCTCCCAGGGTGAGGATGCCGAGGCCGAGAATAAAAACGATGGAGTGGAGAAGCATTCGATGCGTACTTGGATCACGAGGCCAAGGAGGCCTCCAAACTATTCAGCACGTTTTCGCAGAATATCACCGGTAAAATGTCCGGGTAGAAGTTCGGATGCGCGCATACTTCCGGGTGGCTCATTTCCGCGATCCATCCAAACAGTGGCATCAGGTGCAAGTTCCAGAATCACCTGTCTACAAGCACCACAAGGAGTTCCGCCTGGCTCTTTCGGGCAGGACACGAAGATCTGCTGAATGTCTGAGAAGCCGTACGAAACCACCGTTGAGAGAACATTTCGCTCGGCACACAGGATCTGCGACCAGTCGGGGTGCTCCACGTTGACACCTGGAAGGTGATGCCCCTTCTTGGTCCGGACGACACAGCCCACAGGAAAATCTGATTCGGGAATATGAGCCAACTCAGAGATTTCTCTCGCCTCCCTCGCGCCGCTGGCGGGATCATCGCCCCAATCTGGAAGGAGGGGAGACAGTACTTCTCTGGGATCTGGGAGATCATGAGTGGTCGTTAGAGCATCCGTCGTAAAGGACTTCCATTCGAAATTGGGCATGGAGGCGGCGTACGTCATGTCGGACCGGTTGAACGGCACGCTGGATACGATCGCGCAGATATCCACTCTTCCGATTGCATGCAGAGTGGACACAGCATTGATGAGAGGGGAGATAGTGAGCGAAAAGGACGCGTTCTCCACCCGCACACCAGGCACCGTCGCTCCATCCTCTAGAAGAACCACGACGGCTTGTTGCAAGCCCGTGTACGGCGAGTACGACCGGGCGGCTGCAGTCACTGCTAGATCTCGCAGAATCGATATGGTATCTTTCTCTTGAATCACTCTTTTTGAGGTCGGGAGCAGCATAATACGAATGCCATGGACGATTCTTCGTCAGAGGGCCGCCGACATCAGATGAGATTGACATCAAATCGACAGGAGCAGGTGTCGCCACCGTTGTATGGCATGATGGGAGAGGGTAATTTTGTGGTCAGATAAGAATCGTCGTGGATCTACCCAAGGTGATGATTATCAGTATTGCCGGGATGGCGGAATAGGTAGACGCAACGGACTTAAAATCCGTTGGG
>CALBJU010000300.1 GCA_937893205.1 uncultured Bacteroidota bacterium | reverse complement strand
AAGAAGGGCAAAAAAAAGATGGTGACCGTCAGCCCAGCCTTCATTGTCGGCACAATCACCATCATACTCATTATAGCGGGATTCGCAGGCGCCAAGGTTTTTCACATTCTGGAGAATCTCGACGCCTTTTCCCGGTCACCCGGCCGGATGATTTTCTCCACGGGTGGGTTCACGTTTTACGGAGGCATGATTTTCGGCGGCTTCGCGGTGGTCCACTACGTTCGAAAAAAAGGACTCAATCTTGGCTCTGTCGCCGACGCGATAGCACCAGGCGTGATGGTGGCTTACGGTGTCGGACGAATAGGATGTCAACTTTCGGGTGATGGAGATTGGGGCATCGCGTCGAATCTGGCTGCGAAGCCTGATCTAATTCCAATGTGGTTCTGGGCTGAGACCTATCCCAACAACATTATGGGCGTCGATTTGTCTTCCATGCCCGTCTATCCCACGCCGATCTACGAGTTTCTTGCGGCAATGGCCATTTTCGGGATTCTATGGTCGTTCCGAAAACATGCCCACATGACGGGTTGGCTGTTCTGGGTCTACATCGTGTTCAACGGCGCTGAGCGCTTTTTTATAGAGAGAATCCGTGTAAACAATCGCTTCGACCTGTTCGGAATCACCATGACCCAGGCTGAAATAATTGCCCTTTGCCTGATTGTAATCGGAGTGGTAGGGGTCTGGAAAACCTGGCCGAAGAGAGAGCACACAGCCTGCCGCCTCGGCCTCTTAGGATGAGCGCAACAATGGCCGCGTGAGACAGGTTGGTCCACCCCCACCAGCAAGTGAGATCTGTTTGCCGCTATAGGTGAGTACTTCGAAGCCACTTGACGAGAGTAATGCGGCCGTTTTTACGTTGCCCTTCTCAATCAGACAGGTATTCGCATCGAGCGCCAGCACATTGCATCCCATGGAGTCATACTCGTCTTCAGGCACTTCCAGCAGTTCAAATTCCATATCGAGAAGCATATTGCGAAACGTAACAGGCAAGAGCCGGCTGTAAACGAGCAGCTTCCGGTGAGCCAGGGGAGAGACCATCGACATCAAGTGAAGGATGTCAGCTGGCCCGTTCCAGTGGGGCAATGAGACGGGGATGACCTCCTGGATCGAGTCGCCGCAGATTCTTTTGAGTTCTGCTATTCCCTCGGCATTTGACCGGTACCCTTCGCCCACAGCGGGCAGATCCGGATTCAGCCACACAATGTCCCCTCCTTCCAACAGGGCGCCTGCAGCTTCGAAATAGGTAACCTTCAAGTCGTTGTCCTGCAGAAACTTGCCGATGGATTGCGGCTCATTTTTTCGCAAATCCTTGCCCATCCTCACCGTCACGAAGCCTCCATCTACGGTGACAACCGGGTCGTGTACATAGAGCGAATCCAGGCCTGTACACAGCTCTTTTGGCAACACTTCAACCTTCGCTCCAAACCTTTCAAGAACGCCGATGAACCCGTCGGACTCATCGCATGCGTCATCAAAGTCAGGTTCGTAGGCGAAACCAAATGGCCTCCAGTTTTCAGACAGGTGCTTCTGAGACTGGAAACAGTTCCGTGCGTGTGCAACCAGGACACGATCGAGTCGCGCCGTCATTGAAAATCTGCTCATCGTTTCGGTTTGGATCAGGAAGTCTTATCGGTGCGGTCACCGTACCTTATGGGCGGCCAAAAGCCGCAATGGCATAGGGCCCCGTAGGTTCCAAGAAAGCGGACAGGATACAAAGACCTGCGTGTCCGGATGCCGCATGAGTCGCGAACAAAAAGGCTACTTCGATCGAATCCAATACTCCCAGATATATTGCGGGTCGAAATCCGGTGCGTGAACAGCTGGATCGCGATGCAGCCCCGGCAGAAAAAATGCTGCTTCAGAAGGGCGCGACCGGTTCACTTTTATCTTTGAAGTCGGCGGCAAAGGCTCATGGAATTCCGGTACAGTTCGTACCGGCTCAGAAGCTTTCATCACTCGTTCCGGGCGTCAATCATCAAGGCGTGCTTCTGGTTATTTCTCCAATCGAATACCTGGATGTAGACGACATGCTCTCACACATCGCTCCGACGATGGAGGACGTGACATCGAGGAAGCCCATTATTATCGTTCTGGATCACATTCAGGATCCCCATAATCTTGGGGCGATAATCAGAAGCGGTGTTGCCGCCGGCGCGCAGGGTCTCATCATTCCGGACCGGGGAGCCGCGCCCGTCACGGCAGCTTCTATAAAAACATCAGCCGGTACGATTGCGGAGATGAGCATCGCTCGGGTCGGGAATCTGACTCAAGTCATCTCGCAATTAAAGGAGCGTGGATATTGGATTGTCGGGGCTGAGGGAAGCGGGGAAACCAGCATGACAGAGATGGATTGGGATAGACCGCTAGCAATCGTAATCGGAAGCGAAGAAAAGGGCATGGGTCGCATCGTGAGGGACTCATGTGACTACCTCGTGCGAATTCCAATGCGGGGAAAAGCAGAATCTCTGAACGCATCGGTAGCCGCGGGTATCCTCCTTTTTCAAGCATCCAACTCCAGAATCGAAGCTGAAGGGGAATGAAGGGCTCTGTTTTTTCGCCTAACCCGCGTGGCGTTAAAACAAACGACCCCGACTAACCGATGCGGTACCACGCAAAGGTCAGTCGGGGCGCCCACCTTTCAAGCGCAACAGACACCTATTGGCGCTGTCGTCACCTGAAATTCTTAAGCGGAAGCGCTAGATCAGCGCCGATTCCCGTTCAGCTTGTAGACGATCTTGCGGATTGTATCAAACTGTAAGTAGGGATACTCTTCCCGCAGCATCTCAATTGCATCGTACGCTGGGACGTTCTCCCTGCGCATGATGCGAAACGCGTTCCTGATTTGATAGTCACGAACTCCCTTCTCACTCAGGAGATTGTGGGTATCGAGAACGTCATAAATGTCGTTGCTAATAAGGCCATCGAGAGGATTTTCGAGGGCTTGTTCGGTCATTGCCTGCATGATCTCACTTGTCAGATTCCTGATGTATAGGTCTGGCGTCGTCCTGGGAGAAGGAGGGGCATATCCTTTCTCTGCGAAGAAAGGGTAGGGCAGAAGCGGCGGGGTGCAAAGTGAATTGACCTGAACGGTTTTCCCTCGCCCGCGAGCCGTTTCAATACCGATACGAGTCGTTCAGGTCACTTCTGAGTGGACTGCTTAGCCTGCCGGCCGTCAATAAATGACTGCCAGTGGTTACCGTTCTGTGAGTAGAATCAGCCGGTTGAGTTGGCGTCTCAGTTCCAGATCGGGTTCCGCTGCAGCAATCCTATGGAGCAACGGGATGTCGATCTCAGCGAGATCCGACTCTTCCAGTATCTCCACAGCTACGGCACGTCTCGCATATTCGTCCGCTTCCAGCCATGAAACCGTGGTTTTCAAGACGAGATCGTCCGAGGAATCGACCCGGTTCAGTGCACGCAGGGCGGCAATACCAAGCGGAGTCCCCTCCTCGAGAAAGGAAGATATACTGTCGAATAGATCCTCTTTTTGCGCCATTCCTCCGTCGATAATATTCAACGCCGTGAGTCGCACGACTTCATTTCTGGATGGAGTAACGAGTGCCGAGCGCAGGTATGTCCAGGCATTAGAGGGGCGCAGCTGCAAAAGTGCGAATACAGCGGCCGCAAGAACTTCCGAATCCTGTGCTGTATTGGCAGCCGAGAGGACCGCCTGGAATGCTCCCGGTGCGTCGACGAAAGTTGCCATCGCCCGGATGGCGGCTGCGCGTACTCGAGAATCTTCGTGCGTTGAATAGGAGAGAAGAATATTTAACGCCGATGTTGAGGGTGCCATTTTGCCCAACAAATCGCAGGTCGTCAAGAGTATAGCAGGGGCTCTGTCCGCCTGGATCGAAGAGCGCAACCCCAGTAGAACTGCGGGCTCCGGATCCATGTCGAGAAGCAGTTTCAACGACCTGATGGTGGATCCCGAACTCAGAGAATTTCGCATCTGCGAAACAAGATCATCTCGGCTGAGCGGAACGGCGAAATCGAGTAATACGGTCGCATATGCGTCGGGATGAACGTATCGGGGGGAGAGGCCGGTCGAAATACTCGCTGATTGCGAACGCTCAGAAACGCGAACCTGGATCGCATTCGTTTCCGCAAGGGACGAATACTGAAAGGTGGCATCAAACTCGAACGCGCTTGGGACGAGTGGGCCGTCCTGATGCTGAACGGTCAGGATCGTGGCTCTTTCTGAAGCAATGTCGAAGCTGTAGGACAATTCAAGTTTCGGATGACCCGCGCTGTAGACCCAGGAATCAAAAAACCTTCCAAGATCCTCACTCGATGCCGTTTCGAGGCTTTTTCGAAGGGTTTCAGAATCAACTACATCGGTCCGTGCCGCAATCAGGAAAAGACGTATTCCTGCAAACAGGGATCGAGCGCCCAGGCGCTCTTTGAGCATTCGAAAGACCCATGCGCCCTTGGCGCTTGCGTGAGTGTCCGCCAGATCTGAGGCGTTAACCCATCGATCCCACACCAGCGGTCTGACATAGTCGGCGGCTTCGGTCAGATAGGCTTTTCTCAGCTCCTCCAGAACGAGGCCGCTGGTAGCGTCGCCTTCCGTCTTGCGCAGGTAGTCTACCGCAAGCCACGAGGCCAGTCCCTCCCGGATCCAGGAGTCGGTCGTTATCAACCGGTTCAATGATCCAGCGAGCACGGTTTGAATGTGCTGTCTGGCCATATCAAAATCTGCAGGCCATGGAGATTGTAGGGGAGGCGCATGGGCCGGAAGCAGCGCGAATCGATCGAACAAGTCTGGATGATGTATACCCGGGATGAACATGATCTGATGCTCGGCTGGCTTCGAAAGGTTCAGGTATTCCTCGAGATAGCTTTGGACCTTTCTTGCGCTGGCTCTGTGCAGCGAGTCTGATGACAAGCTGGGAGAAGAGATCGAACTGTTGCTTCCCTCGGGAGCGATGCTGGAAGGATCGAACGCTATAAAACCGCTTGCCTGGGCGAAAAAACCATCATTTCGACTTTGAAGGATCGTGCCGCTCTGGGTTGTAAATCTTTGACCCTCGGTTCCGGAACTCCAGATGGTCCATTCCGGGGGAGCGACGATTCTGAACTGAGAGTCGAGTGGACTCAACTCATTGATCGGCGTGGGCATCCACTGTGTTCTTCCGGATTCGCTGGACGACCATACCATGTTCCAACCCGCTGCACCCGAACGGTGGCGAAGGGCATTTCGAACGGTGTACGTAATTTCCACGGGCCATTCCTCGGCTCGGGAAGAATCGAGTGTCACGACCAGAACATCGCCGAACGTGGACCATGCAATGGGCTCTGAGAAAGCGGACACGTCAATGATGTCGAGCTCAGAAGTATTGAGGTACAGTTCACTCGGACCCGTCTTTTCAGGAATGGCATGAACGATTGCCCTACCTCGAACCTCTTTCTCAACGGGAAGAATTTGCAGGGCTACGCGAATCATCTCCACCGCAGAACCGAGATTTTCGTCCGATCTCACGGGACCATCCATCAGCGGATTATTCCAATCCTCCTGAGCCTGTGCTTGCGTAGGGAAAAGCAGGGGCAAGATCAGAACCAATATGACCAACAGCTTCGAATTCACTCTTCGGCCTCGTCATCATCTCCTGTCACAGACATGTTCGCACCAAAAAACAGAATACTGGCAAATCCCACGATTATATACAGCATCATCTGACCGGTGTGCGTAAGCAGGGCATAGGTCGCGGCCTCGGTCTGGGGCATCGCGTACAGGAGTGCGAGCGACTGGATAGTGATGAAGTGATACGTTCCAAATCCTCCAGGGGAGGGGATTACGACTCCGATCGCGCCGAGTAGCATCAGTCCCCAGGCACCCACAAGGCCAATTCCGTAAGCATCGCCGTAGCCCAGAACCAGAAACGGTAGATAGGCCATGAATCCATAACAGATCCATATTCCGGCGGTTAACAGGCCCATCCGCAAGGGTTTTCCCGTGCGCACAATGCTCGAAAACCCATCTCCAAAGCGGTCAAAAAGACCGCCTAGCTTTGTATCAGGATGACGAACTCCTCTCACAAGAAAATAGAGAAGAACCATGGTGATCGAGGCGATAACAAGGGCACCGAGCATTAATATCGAGGAGGATTGAGCCGATGTCCATGCTCGCAGAGGCCCAGTCAGCATTTCGCCGACTGCTTCGATCTGGTCGATGAAGATCAACGGAATGCTCAGCAACGCGAGCGCGAACGTCACCATATCGATGGCTCGTTCGACCACCACCGTGCCGAGTACCGTCGAAAAGTACATCCCTTCCTTCTTCGCGACGCTGCCCGTTCGAATCACCTCGCCGAGTCTCGGGCCCGCGTAGTTGGCCATGTACCCGATCATGACCGAGACAAATGTATTGAGTGTGGAGACCTCTCCTCTCGACCCGTCCCGACGGGGAGACACCTCGAGCATGACAACCCATCGGAGAGCTCTCAGCCAGTGACTCAACAGGGTGACGGCGACGATAGGAATCACCCACCAGTAGTTGGCGTGCACCAGCGCCGTTCCGACTTGTCGCAGGTCTACACCACGTAAGGCCAGAAACAAGAGAAGGCCGGCGATAGCGAAGCTTCCGCCCCGTATCAACCATTTTTTACTGCCGGTCTGCATCAAGGAGAATTGAATTGTTGGAGCGGGTCAACCCAGCACCTTCCCGCTCCGTTCCCGGCTAATTTCTGAGATCGATAATCTCTACGTCCGCGGGAATTTGGAAGGCGAAAGTTTTGGAATCAAGCTCCGGATTTACAGTGATTTCTGAGAGATCAAAGGTCATGGTCACGTCATTGAGATCAATAACGACCAGATGAGTTACAATCAGATCTCTTCTGCGAATCCACAGCCTGACGCTTCGGAAGGCCGAGAAGTCGTCGCGAGGTGTCAGAAACAAAATATCGTGCTGACTACCTGAGAGCGACTCTTGTCCGTCAGCTCGGACGTCATACTCCTCGTCGAAATTCCTTAAAAAGGACGTGAGAGAAAACGAGGTCTCGTCCTCCACAAAATCGTTGATCAGCACCTGCTCTTCGCCGCGATTGTGAATCCACGTCGTTGTTCCATCCGTTACGATCGTTTGAGTGCTGGTCTCTATTCGATATTGATTCTGCGAGAAAATCAGGAGGCCTGAGAATCGCTCGGGATCATCCATGAATTGGGAGGTCGCGATCTGTACGAACCGGGCCTTCATCGTCTGAATCGAATCGTACTTGTCTGCCAGGCGTGCGGCCAGATCCTGAGCGCCCTGCTGAGATGGGTCAACGGAAGAGACCTGTGCCTCCGCCTGAGGAGCGGTGCCGACGAGAAGCATGGAGCAAGCCAGTAACAGACTGCAAGCCTGTAAGGCGCGAGTGATATGTCGTGTTGAGGATGATTTCATTTTATTCTATTCCATTTCATTTCATTCCCTTCCGAGCCACACTACGTGGCGTTCGACTCGTTTATCGATGTATCCATCACAAAGCCTTTCAATGGTTGTGCCGAACATCTGACGGCGTATTCCAGGTCATCGGCGCCCTTCAGAAGTCCAGATTAGTGAACAGCTCCCTTTAAAGCGTCTACAAATGCGACCATATCGTTCATGTCATTGTAGACGTTTGGGGAAATTCGAATGGCATCACCCCGGACTGAGACAAAGATTTTTTTGGCCCGCATCACCTCGCTGATTGTTGCCACCTCCAGACCAGGAGGCATCCGGATTCCGACGAGATGAGAGCCCCTGTCGGCTTCGTCCTCGAGTTGAAATCCCAGATCGCGGATCGTGTCGGTCCAGGGCGACAACAGCTTCCGGTCATACTCCTGAATGCCTTCAGGTGTCCATTCGAGCACTTGCTCAAGCGCAGCCTCGAGCATCGGAAGGAGCGCAAAATTGCTCTTTTCACCTACGTCGTAGCGGACGGATCCTTTGTGATATTGGGGTTCAAATTCTACGAGGCTAGCGAAGTCTTCGCTCCCAAGTCGATTCAGCCAGCTCTCTTCCAGCGGTGTACCGTGGGCAAAACGATCGCCCCACCAAGCCAGTCCGCAGGAATAAGGTCCAAGCAACCATTTGTAACTAGCTACAATCAATGCGTCTGGTTTTATGCGCGCTACGTCAAACGGGAGGGCCCCGATCGACTGCGTGCCGTCTATGACGAGTGCTGCACCAAAGTCTCTAGCGCGGCTGCCGATAGATTCGAGATCGAATAGCGTCCCATCGGTCCAGTGCACAATGGGAAGAGCGACGGCGAGCGTGTCAGAGTCGATGGCTTCCAGAATACTCTCATTCCACCCTCTGGACCTCTCAACTCTGGTATAGGGAGGAAGAATGGTGCGAAGCTCGAGATTCTGTTCATCTGCGAGACGGCGCCACGTATAGAGATTGCTCGGAAACTGCTCGTGAAGGAGAACCACATTCTGGCCTCGTTTCGCCTCGAGATTGTTGGCTGCGATCGCGACGCCATAGGAGACGGATGGCAGCAACGATATTTGATCCGGGCTCGATGAGCCTATCAAGTCGGCAAACAGTTGCTTCACGGCCAGCGGAGTTTCGAAAAAATCTTCAGGCGCGATGAGGGATGGATTTCTCTTGCTCTGCACGCCCTTAATACCGGCTTCCTCTACTTTTTTAGAGAGCGGCGACATGTATGCACAATTCAGATAGTGTAGATCTGACGGCAGGGAGAAAGCGTCGGCCTGGCAGGATAGCATTAACGATGGAATTGATTGGTGTGCAAGATACGGCGGCCCTAATATCGCAG
>CALBJU010000299.1 GCA_937893205.1 uncultured Bacteroidota bacterium | reverse complement strand
TATTCACCCAGCCAATTGGCGGCGCTCTGGACCAGTTCCCTGATTTTCTCGGGCTGCTGCAGCGCCATCTGGGCAACGGAGGAGCCGCGATGCGGGGTCGAAATGGTTGTGAGCGATGCGACGTGCGAGTGCATGTCGAGTTTGCTGATCAGAAAGCGTGCATCGAGTCCGCCCATGGAGTGCGCGATCAAATTCACTTTATCAGCCTTCGTACTGGACAGAATGTGTTCTATTCGCTCCTTCCACATACCAGCACGTTGTGGCACAACGTGGTATGGTGATATGTTGGGCGCGAAAGCACGGACCCCTTGGAGGCGAAGGTGCATGGCTTCCTCGTGCAGATGGCCCCCTCGTGTCAGAAAAGCGAGCAGACCAAATCCGTGCATCAGTACGACCGGGTACTTTACACAGATCACCTCTGGCTGGGGGAATGGCTCCAGCCGGGTCAGTCTGCGAATTGCCGTTGTAGTTCGTTTGGCCACTTTATTCTCAATCACAAAAGCCAGAGGCGGATCCCCAGCCTAAACTAGCGCTGTGATAGCCAACATGCTCAGAGCTGCACCCAGAGGAGCAATCAGATTGTCGTTGATGGGCAGTGGGGTGGCTTCGAGAAGGCAGGCTACTGCGACGCCCCCGATCAAGGCAAGAGGTTCAATATCATAGAAAGCCACCGCGGAGGTGGTCGAAGCAAGCCCGAACGCCATCGCGAGACCCGCGAAAAAGAATGCGACCGACCCCTCGACCGTGCATCCTCTGCGGGCCCATTGGGTGCGCCCCCACCTTCTACCGACAATCGCGGCCACGGCGTCACCGATCATGAACAGGGCGAACGAGACGATGGCCAGGTCCTCCGGGAAAAAAAAGACGAGGAGTGTGAATGACACTGCGACCCACGTCGCGCCATTGATGACCATAGTGCCTCCCAACACTTCCCTCTCGTTCGCGCGCATCATGAACCCAAAGGTGAAATCGAAAAATCGATACACGGCTTTGCTCCGGGTTCGAAGAAAATCCAGTGACAGCGCCAACAGACTCAACGAGAGTGCTATCCAGAGGCCAACGGGTCGCCCAATCAGCACAAATCCCACCGGGTAGGATAGTGCGAGGAGATGCAGGCCTTTCCGGAATAATTCCCCCTGGTAATTCAGTCGATTTGAATCCGGATCACTCATTTACAGCGCGGGAACTATGGTTGATTTCGAATGGTCCGATGGGCGCCCTCCTCCAGACTACGACCGCTTTCGAATTAAGACGTGATCCAGATTATCATGCTAGAGCGAATTTACCAACACTGCAGAGCAAAAAGGGAGGTGACAGAGGGATTTCCATTCGACGAACACACCCTGGTATTCAAGGTCGCCGGGAAAATGTTCGCCCTACTCTCTCTCGACGAACATCCTCTGCGCATGAATCTCAAATGCGATCCAGAGCGTGCCATCGAACTACGTGAAGAAAACGCGAGTATCATTCCTGGCTTTCACATGAGCAAGAATCACTGGAACACGCTCATTCTGGAAGGTGTTTTATCTGACACATTTGTTCTGGAACTGATAGATCACAGCTACGAATTAGTGATCGCCTCCCTTCCAAAATCCAAACGAGAACAGCTTTGCGTCCTCTGATGCTCCCCATTATATACGTCGACAATCATTTACTGGTGATTGAAAAGCCGGCCGGACTGCTTTCCCAGGCAGATCGAACCGGGGACACGGATGTTCTGACCATGGCAAAAGCCTGGGTCAAGAGAGAATTCAACAAGCCGGGAGACGTGTATCTCGGTCTGGTTCATCGACTCGACCGACCAGCCTCGGGCCTCATGGTGCTGGCCAGGACCTCCAAAGCCGCGGCCAGATTGTCCGAGCAGTTCAAAAACAAGCGTATTACGAAGCGATACCTCGCACTGGTCGAAGGCAATCCTCCCGACAAAGAACATTTCGAAGATTGGCTTCTTAAGAGTTATGAAAAAATAAGCGTGGTGAAACCAGACAGGAAGGGCGCCAGGAAAGCCGAACTTGACCTGAAGGTTGTCAAACGGTATCGCGGCTATAGCCTGGTTGAAATAGATCTTGCAACGGGTCGCGCACATCAGATCCGGGTTCAATGTTCATCGCGCGGCTACCCCCTGATCGGGGATTTTCGTTACGGCTCCCGGACCGAATTGGATGGTCGCAATCTGGCGCTACATGCGGCTCGTCTGCAGCTTGAGCATCCGACTAAGAAAGAACCCATGACGTGGAGAAGTAGGCCCCCTAACACGTGGCCTACCGAAGTGCTGAGCTGGCTGGATCGTCGCTCTTGACGAATGTCACCCCTGGCCAGCCGGGGCTCGAGTCGTCCCAGTAGCTGAAACCCCCAGATGATGTGAAGCTCACTCGCGGAAACGATGAAACTTTTTTGAATAGGGTGCGCCTTCATCATTCCTGAAAACAGCGGATCCCCTCCGGTCATTAGTTTCGCAGTTCGTTTTTGAGTTCGCCAGCAATCTCTTAGTGTGATTGCACGCGTTCGCCCATTTCAGCTCATTTTGGAAATCGAGAGCCAGGGAATGTCGCCACGCGACTTTGTACAAGCTCATGCTACTGACGACCGCTTATTCAGCGGTCGATTTTTTTCGTCCGAACCTTTGGAAGTGACGCCCGGGGATCGGGTCGGGGTCGTACTCCTGGTGCCTGGTGCGCCCGAGAAGACCGAAGAAGTGCTGCCTTTCCTGTACCACCGGCTGATGCTTCCGCGTGGAACCCGATCGGGATGGAAACTCTGGCTGAAGCACTTTCAGTCCCAGTTTTCGGCTCGTCTGCTCTCTCGTCACATTATCCCCGAATACCGTTCAATCGGCGGCGGTACGGCGATCAATCGACTGAACAGAGAACAGTCAGTTGAACTGAAGGCCCGTCTCATCTCCACGGACCTACTTCCGGGTGGGGTCGACGTGTCAACCTATATCGCCTCTCCATTTGGTACACCGAGTATGGTGCAGGCCGCTCGTGAGCTCCAGGCGGACGGTGTTACCCATGTTATTTTGCTCCCCCTGTTTCCCCAGTACGCCCTTGAGACGACCGGTAAGGCTCTTTCGATGTGGGAATCGCTCGTTCAAAAAAGAGTCCTCGATACCCGCCCAACGCTCGCCATCTACGAATTCTCTACGCGGAGCAAGTACATCGCGGCCCTGAGCGAGAGAATCGAAGAGGCTCTGCAGCGCTTTCCGCGGCACATCCGCCCGGAAGTAGAAATCCTGTTCGCTGCTCACGGTATCCCCACCAAGGGTGAGGCAAACCACCGAGACCCGTACCCGAGTCTCGTTGAGGGCACGGTCAAGGAAATCATGTCGCTACGAAACGACGACCGCTCGTATTCGCTCTCATTTGTTCGCCGTCGTTCCTGGGGGGATCAAGTCAGCGTCGATCTTCGGGAGCGACTTAGGAGGATGGCGAGAGCAGGATCCCGGGCTGTAGTCGTTGTGCCCGTGGACTACGTAACCGAACAGTTCGATACCGCCTTCCTGCTCGATGTACGGATGCGCGAAGTCGCCGAAGCGGCCGGAATACCACACTATCAGGTGGCGTCAGGTCTGAACTGCCACCCTCTCTTTATGGACGGATTGACCGATCTGGTTGTTGAATCGCTGGTGGCGGCTCCTTCCGAGGGGTAATAAGAAGCGTATTCGAGAATCGTGGGAGACCCGCCTCGTGACGGGCCATTTATCAGGTCGCTGAAGCCGTGTGATGCTTCGAGAAGAAAGACTGGAGATCGGACAGGGTCTGCTCCGATGTTTCCAGATCTTGCTGAATTTTCCCGGCTTCCAACAGTGTGATTCTGCCGCACACTTCGGTCACGTGGGCCAGGTCGTGGCTCGAAATGATCATGGTCGTTCCATTGTTCGAGGCCATCGACGAGAGCTGTTCCTTCAGCTGGATCTGAGAAGGGGGATCCAGATTCGCGAAGGGCTCATCGAGTACTACAAATTCCGGATTGACGAACAGCGCCGCCAGGATCCCGACCTTCTTGGCATTGCCCGTTGACAGATCCCGGATGAGTCGACTCCGGTCGACCCGGGAAATGGGCAAAAACGACTCGAATGACTCCAGATTGTGGGCAATTTCTCGCCGCGACAGTCCAAAAGTCGTTCCGACGAACTCCAGATACTCTGGAATGGTCAGGTATTCTATCAGGAACGATCGATCCAGGAACGATCCCGTGCGAGCCCGCCATGACATGTCGCTCGAATGGGCTCGTCCATCCAGTTTGACGTGTCCGCGGTCCGGTCGCAGCAGATCGAGCATGATGCGAAGAAACGTGGTTTTTCCCGCGCCGTTTCGCCCGACGAGTCCCAGCACCTCACCTGCTTGCAGGTCCCAGGCGGGAATGTCCAGGGCGACTTTCTCGCCATAGCGCTTCAATATTTAATTAAGTTCAACGTGCACTTTCTTGGAATCCTTCGAGCATTCGATGTTTGCGGGCCATCAATCCGCGCGCAAAATAGCGCGTCCAGCCCTGGGTTAGTAGAAGACTCGTGAATCCGAGAGCTGCGAGAATAATCAGGCCCAGTCGAGGCGAGCCGTCCATCACAATAAGGAACAGCAGCGGCGGCAGCGCTGTGGGGATGAACCAGAGCCAGTGCTTGGCTGAGAAGCCCTCATAATTGAAGAAGCCTCCGCTTTTCCCTATGTCAACTCGTTGCCGATTTCGCGAGGCCAGCTCCATGATCAAGACGGTGGTTACGCCCGCGTTGTAAAACAGAAACGCGAAGTGAACCGGTACCAGATTTGGCCGGAGCCAAATGAAGAGGGGCAGAGATGCGACGAAGAGGACAAGGCAAGAAAGTTGAAGGACCGTCAATTTTGCCCGCACGATTGCTTGGAAAGATACGTTTCGAGACAGGAAAGCCGGATAATGTGTGGAATCCCATCCAAACATCAGTTGTCCGTAGTTCAGCGCGAATCCTCCGGAAGCGAACAACCCGAGTATGGCGCCGAATGCCGCACCGGAAAATGCCATCGGGGATCCCATCATGAAAATGAGATACATGGTCGAAAACAGTAACGACACGAACAGGTAATGCCGCGGCCTGCGGTTTCGCCACATCAAAAGCAATTCGATGCGCACGAGCTGGCCATGAAGACCCCACTCTGACGGGACTTCGAAACTGCGGACTCGAGCCCTCGTGTTCCGCGCAGAGTCTTCGGACTTATTTATCGATTGGAATAGCAAGATCGTAGAGGCCGTCATCACAAACGCCGTCAGCATAAACAGCAGTCCGAGGCTCAACAGGTCGCCAGACAGAATGTGCGAAAACAGATATTCCGATGCGCGCTGCTGGAGCCCGATACCAGCCGTCTCATCCACAAAAGTTGTTGCGATGAACAGGGTCATCAAGAGATAAAACAGAGTTGCACGACGCTG
>CALBJU010000298.1 GCA_937893205.1 uncultured Bacteroidota bacterium | reverse complement strand
GAAACGCTTCCTGGTAACCCTTCGTAACCACCCGGGTTATCGGTCCCTTTCCAAACTTTGCACCATCATATCGCCATTCATCCTTTTATAGTGGCATCCTTTTATATTGGTTCGATGGCCTGGAATCCATGAGTTCCGGTTCATCGCAGGCCAGGCATCGGCCAACTATCTCGAATTTCCCTTTTTCATGAAGCGTTTTAGCTCTCCTTCGATCATTTTCAGCATCTTTCTGTCGGCATTCCTGCTTTCCGGAACGGCGCGTGCCCAGTCAACCGTTACCGTGAGCGGGATCGTTACCGATGCTGAATCTGAAGAAGTGTTGGCGGGCGCAAATGTTCATTTTGTCGGGGTGGTGGATACGGGCGCCGCGACAGACCTGGCGGGCCGGTATTCCCTGCTTCTGCCGCCGGGCACCTATCGGGTAGAAATCACCTTCATCGGATACGACTCATGGATGAAGGAGGACTACGTTGTCACGTCGGAAAGTCAGGTTCTGGATGTACAGCTTGATCCGGGCAATCAGCTCATCAACCCCATCACGATAACTGCATCTCGCAGACCGGAACGGCTCCTGGATTCGCCCGCATCGATCACCGTGCTCGAACCCAGAGAGCTGGAGTCCAGAACAGCACTCACGGCGGCTTCTCACCTGACGTCGGTACCTGCTCTGGATCTGGTGACCACCGGACTCGTCTCTTCCCGGATCGCGATTCGAGGATTCAACGATAATCTTTCGAGCTCACTGCTCACGATGGTGGACAACCGAATTGCCAGCGCCCCATCCGTCAGGCTCACCGCCCTTCAACTCATTCCGATGACGAACGGGGATATTGACCAGATTGAGGTGGTCACGGGACCTGCGTCTGCTCTCTACGGCCCTAATGCCGCCAATGGAGTGATCCATATCCTGACGAAAAGCCCCTTTGATTCCCAGGGCACCTCCCTCAGCCTCGCGGCTGGCCAGCAGGACGTTTTACTGGGCTCGATCCGGCACGCTGGGACTTTCGGGCGCAGGTTTGGCTACAAGGTATCTGCCCAATACTACACGGGAAGCGAGTATGAATATTCCGATCCCGAAGAGCTGCTGGCTAGAAGTCAGGCCCTGACGGCCGGAGCCCGTGCCGACACGCTATTGATTGGCGCCCGGGATTTTGACGTACGCAATCTGGCGCTGAACACGCGCATGGACTATCGTTTTCCCTCGGGCGCCACGCTCATCCTGAGCGCGGGCGTGACTCGGGGAAATAATATCGAAATTACGCCCACCGGGGCGGCGCAGGTCGAGAACGCGAGAATCAGTTACGGGCAGCTCCGGTTTCAGTCCGGACGCTTCTTCGCACAGGCGTACGGGAATCTGATGAACTCGGGAACGTCCTATTTCCTTCGAACGGGAGAAGTTTTCCGGGACGTCTCTCGACTGTTTGTGGCGCAGGTTCAGCACTACACCGAGCTCACGACCAATCAGCGCTTCACGTACGGTTTAGACGCGTTTTACACGCTTCCCGAGGGTGAGGGCACGATCAACGGCCGGAACGAAGACAGCGACAATGTCAGTGAGGTCGGTATCTATCTGCAGTCCGAAACGAAGGTCAATCGTCGTTTGAGTCTTCATGGTGCGGCGCGCGTCGACTATCACGATAAACTGGACACCTACACCTTCTCTCCGCGCGCCGCAATCGTTTTCAAACCAGCCGAAGCCCACACAACCCGGATAACCTACAATCAAGCGTTTCGCACCCCCCTCCCGAACGACCTGTTCTCGGACATTCTGGGGCGTGCGGATTTCTTTACGCTGGGCCAACTCGAACCACTCCTCGGATTCGCGCCCACGACCGACCTGCGTGTGCAGGGCATGGTCGACGGATTTTCGTTTCAGCATGGTGCGAACGGTGCTCCCCGCTTTCGGTCACCTTTCGCGGCGCTCGATCCCCGAGGACTGACTACTTCCGATTACATCGATCTGCATGATCCTACGTTCACCAACGTGATGTGGGATGTCGCCAGGCAGTCCACCGTAGCCGGTCTCGCGGACAATCTCGTCGCGCAGGGCATCATTGATGTGGCAGACACTGCCGCAATCTCCACCGCCCTCGACCAAGTGCTCCCTACGAGTCTCACGAACGTGTCGAATGCGTTGCAGTTACTCGATCTGGATTCGCAGGCATTCACTCCGGTTTTGGGGGTGAATGACTTTCCGAAGTTGAAGGTAACCCGCACCAGGACGCTAGAAGCTGGTTACAAGGGTTTGATCGGACGCGGATTGGTCGTCAGCGTCGATTTATATCACACGCAGGTCAGCAATTTTTTGGGGCCCTTCGTCGTGGGCACGCCGAATGTATTTCTGGATGGCCCCTCGCTCCATTCGGAGCTCATTGAAACGCTTCAAAACGTGTTCGCGGATCCTAGTAATTCTGAAGCATTGGCAGCCCTCCAGCCCCTGGACGCTGCACCGCAATTATTTGGAAATGGAGACGGCGACCCCTCGCCTGAAATTGCGCTGATTGTGGCCACCGGAGTGGCGGGCGCTATTCCATTTGGTACGGTCAGCCCCGACGAAGCTTTTGACCCCACCGCCGTGATGCTCATGAGACAGAATTTCGGTGACGTTTCGGTCAACGGAGCCGACATAAACGTGATGATGTTTTTGAGCCGCCGTATGCGGGTCGGAGTCATGTACTCCTGGCTCTCAGACAATTTCTTTCGGAATGTGGATGGCGTCGACGATATCGCACTCAATTCGCCCCGGCAGAAAGGGGGAGCTCAATTTTACTATGAATCCGAAGATGGCCGGATCGGATTTTCAGTCAGGGGACGTTATGTCGAGGGCTTCCCCGTACGATCGGATGTATACGTGGGCGCTGTCGAAGGCTTCTTTGTCGTCGACTCCTCGATGAACTACCGCGTTCCCTTCTCGAAAAACACCCAGGTAAATCTCACGATCCAGAATCTGACGGACAACAAGCATCGTGAATTTGTATTCGTCCCCGAGATAGGCCGTCTGGCGCTACTGCGCCTGACCCACGAATTCTAGTCATTCTCGGACGGATCCTTTTCGGTAACCATCTCCAGGAACGAAATCACCCTTTGAGCTACGCGCAGAGTATTTCTGGGACCCAATGCATCGCCCACAATGACGTGATTACTCGTGTCCAGCGCACGCATGACGATCATCGAATCCTTTTTGGCAGCCCCCAGATCGTCCCATAATCGTATCGAGACCCTCTGGTCGATGACCTCATCCGTCGGAGAATAGACCACCAGCGTTGGAATCGTGATTTGCGAAAATTCCTGATGCTGAACTACGTCAACCAGGCCCATCATCTGCAACAGCACCTCGGACCCGAATTCCTGGGTACCATATTCGTCGTGAAGCTCATTTTGAGCTTCCCATCCATACGTATCGCCTTCCATAACTTTCAACAGCACCCTCCCCCACGGCCAGAGCAACATTGCTGACCTCGAATTTGCCGGTGCGAGATTCGGGCTGATCCAGATCTGCGCAGAGATATTTTCGCTCAGCTCTTCTTGGGCAGTCGCCCACGCCGCCAGCGTGGCGCCAGTCGACGTGCCAATCAGGATGATTTCATCGCCAATTTTTTCGGCCACTCGAATGCTCTCTACCGTGTCCTGGATCCACTCATGGGCGGTCGAATTCCCGAGGGCTGTGCCGTCGCGACCATGACCCGCGAGGCGGGTGTAGAACAGATTCGCTCCCAATGCGGCCGCTATCGAATCTGAAAATGGATAGGTCTCTTTGCTACTGGCAGAAAAGCCGTGCAGATACACGATCGCGAAATGTGTTTTCTGGCCCGTAGAATCCGCCCACACAATTCGTTTCTCAAGCCCGTCACGGATGCCTTCGATTCGATCTTCCTTTTCCTGCAGCCATGCATCAAGGTCTTTGAGAGGGGTAACTTCTGTCCAGCTTTCGTCGATCTTGACTTTTGGCCCCGCGAATATCAGAAGCACGAGAGCAACGAGGATCAGTATTGTTGTTCGGAATCGCGACATTTTATTAAATTGAGGATTCCACATTGTGGAATGTATTCCACCAGATGAACTCTAACGACTGCGTACGTGTACAGGAAGTCTCAAATCGATGTTCCATCCCCGCATAATCCAGAATGTCATGGATTCTCTGACGGAAGACGATCTTGCCCGGAGTGTGACCATCCGAGGGGAAGAGCACAGCGTCGTTCGGGCCATTTCAAGGCAGATGACGCATTACGCCACGTCGGACAGATTGTCTTACTGGCGAGGGTGCATGCCGGTGATTCGTGGCAGACACTCTCGATCGCTCGTGGAGAATCCGAGCGCTTCAACGCGAAGCATTGGGGCGCGCGGTCTGCCAGCAGGCCTGATCTGAAGTGATCTAATTCTGTGACCGTTCCTCGAACCAATCTCGTGCGTAACTTGGGCATGGAACTCAATGGGTTTGTAATCATTGGGTCGCGTTCACTTCTATTCGATCCCCGCCGACCCCACATCATTCATGACCAACCTCTCCGGACTCTGGGCCGCCTCGATAACCCCTGTCAACTCAGATCTCCTTCCTGATGAAAACCGGATGGCAAGTCACGTCAAATGGCTGTTTGAAAATGGTTGCCACGGCGTCGTAGTCTTCGGCACTACGGGCGAAGCCAACTCCTTTTCGGTTTCTGAGCGACGTCAATTACTGGACGGACTGGCAAAGCGCGGAACAGATATGTCCCGAATCATTGTGGGCGCAGGTTGCTGCGCCATCACCGATTCGATCGAACTGTCACGTCATGCCGTCGATACCGGCTGCCTGGCGACGCTGATACTCCCTCCTTTCTATTACAAGAATGTCTCCGAAGATGGACTCTTCAGGTCAGTATCAGCGGTGGTTGAAGGCAGCGACCGCGATGACATGAGAATGATACTCTACCATTTTCCGAAGATGGCCGGAATGGGTTATTCGGTTCCCGTAATCCAGCGACTTCGAGAGGCGCACGGGCCGGTGATCGCGGGCATAAAAGATTCCAGTGGGGACACCGATAATTTGACCAATTATTGCCGCGAAATCGACGATTTTGCGGTATTCGCAGGGTCCGAAGCTCTATTGCCCTACGCTTTGGGCGAAGGCGGTGTCGGCTGTATATCGGCCACGGCCAATCTCACATCGCGTTTGATGCGGCTCGTTTATGACGGCGAAAAGAGTCTGGCAGACAGGATGATCAAGACGCGAAGAGCTCTCGAGGCCCTTCCGTTCGTTCCCATGCTCAAACACGTTCTGGCCGACCACTATGAGGAAGATGGATGGAAAACAGTGCGACCGCCCCTCACCGGGCTCACACCCATGCTTCAAGAGCGTCTCCAAGAGATTCTAGATACCACAGGGGTGCTACCCAACTTCGCCGACTGACGGGCTGATTTTTCTGGGGCATGCGCGTACATTGCGTCTTCCGCTCTGATACCCCACCATTCCCGTCGATCCCATGCTGAAGCGTCTCCTGTTCGTCCTCGTAATTCTGTTGATCGTCGCTGCTTCCCCCGCAGGTGACGAAAAGATTATTGGATTCTCAGTCGAAGGCTCAGCGGCCCAGCACCGGCTTGAAGATCAATTCGATGCGCATCTCAATCCTGACAATCTCAGGTCGTGGATGAAGCATCTGACATCGCAAGCCCAGCATGTCGGCTCTCCGGGATCAAAAGCAAACGCTGAATGGGTGGCTGACCTGTTTGAATCCTGGGGGTATGAGACCGAAATAGAAGTCTTCCACGTCCTGTTTCCAACCCCCCTTGAGCGCCTAGTCGAACTCGTGGCGCCTACCCATTTTGTCGCAGGCCTGACCGAACCCGTTCTACCAGAGGATGCGTCGTCGGCCAACCTCGAAAATGTACTTCCACCATTTAATGCCTATTCGGCTGATGGTGACGTTGAGGCCGAACTCGTCTACGTGAATCAGGGAATCCCACAAGACTACGAGGAGCTCGAACGGCGCGGTATCTCAGTCGAGGGCAAAATTGTAATCGCCCGCTATGGCGGCTCCTGGCGCGGGATCAAGGTCAAAGTGGCTTACGAGCACGGCGCTATCGGCTGCATTCTCTACTCTGATCCCCTGGATGATGGCTACTGGAGAGGGGATGTCTATCCCGAAGGAGCCTTCAAGATGGGAATGGGCGCGCAGCGAGGCTCGGTCGCGGATATGCCACTCTATCCGGGCGATCCTCTGACTCCGTTTGTCGGGGCGAAAAAGGATACCGAGCGCATGACGCCCGAAGAATCGCCAACGGTAATGAAAATTCCGGTGCTTCCGATCTCCTATGATGACGCACTCCCGCTGTTGTCGGCACTCGGCGGACCGGTCGCTCCCAGCAGTTGGAGGGGCGCGCTGCCTATCACCTATCACATCGGTCCGGGTCCCGCACGCGTACACGTGAAACTTAGATTTAGCTGGGATATCGTCCCCGCCTACAATGTGATTGCGCGGATGGAGGGAAGCGAATTCCCGGATGAGTGGATCATGCGCGGAAATCACCGCGATGCATGGGTGTTCGGGGCATCCGATCCTACCAGTGGTCAGGTGGCGATGCTTGAAGAAGCCCGAGCAGTCGGCGAACTCGTAAAGTCTGGCTGGCGCCCGAAGCGAACTATTATCTATGGGTCCTGGGACGCTGAAGAGCCCGGCCTGTTGGGATCGACCGAGTGGGTCGAATATCACCGGGACGAGCTGGATCAGAAAATGGTTGCTTACCTGAACACGGATGGATCTGGGCGTGGATTTCTGGGAATGGGCGGCTCGCACACGCTGCAGGAGTTCATCAACCAGATTGCCCGAGATGTGGACGATCCTCAAACGGGAGTCACCGTGCTGGAACGATTGCGTGCCCGCGGCCTCGCCGAGGGTTCGGCCACAACGCCTGAAGAGGGCGACATTCCCATTTATCCCCTTGGATCGGGATCGGATTATTCTCCGTTCCTCCAGCACGCGGGCATTTCTTCGCTGAACCTGAGCTTCGGAGGAGAGAGCAGCGGCGGTTCGTATCACTCGGTTTTTGACTCGTTCGAGCAC
>CALBJU010000297.1 GCA_937893205.1 uncultured Bacteroidota bacterium | reverse complement strand
ACATTTTTCCAGTTTCGTCTGTCGATTCCCTTCCCCGTATCACGAACGTCTATCCGAATTTTCTTCTCAACCGCCGTCGCGATTACATCTATGCGTCCACGCTCGGATTCCATAGCGTCAAGCGCATTTTTCAGCAGATTTTCGACCACCCACTCGAATAGATCCGCGTTCAGCGGGGCCGAAAGGTCAGGCTCCGTCCGGACATTCAGCCGGATGAGGGTTCCTCCGCCGGGAACACGACGACGCATATAATCGGTTGTCGTCTCCAGAAGGGGCCCAATGGGCTGGGATTCCAGTTTTGGCAAAGACCCTATATCCGAAAACCGACTGGTTACTCGGCCCAGTCTCGCGATATCATTTTCGATCTCCTGGTAGGTCTCTTCTTTACTCTTGAGAGAAAGGTCCGGACTCTGATCATGCAGCCGAAGATATTCAACCCAGCCCATCAGGCTTGATATCGGGGTTCCCAGTTGATGAGCGGCTTCCTTGGCCATTCCCACCCACAGGCTGCTTTGTTCGCTCTTGCGGACGTAAGAGAATCCAAAATAGCCGACCATCACGAACAGCGCGACGAAAACCAACTGCACATATGGATACCACCGCAGCTTTTCGACCAGCTCGGATTCGCCGTAATAGATGTGCTGGACAAATCTCGTTCGAGGCAGGCCATCCACGGCTGGAAAATCCACGACTATTGGAATTGGATCGTGGATGCGTGCCAGCTCCTGCACCTTGGCGAGGAGCACTTCGGTCAAGGCCCCTCTCTCCTCCGCACTCAGCTGCAGAAACGCATCTGGATCCACGTCTACGCTGCGCCAGCTGGTCGGCTGTCCAGACGCAGAGTCCACTACAATGGTGGGCAAGCCCCCGAACAGCTCCCCTTCCACAAATCGATCACCTATGAAGTTGAGATTGTTGGAGAGCGGGACAGCCTGTGCCCAGGTCAACGCACTACGGTATCGTTCATAATCATCCTGTGAAAGCTCCAGAGGAGAGCCTATGAGCACATTTCTCCAGGAACTGACCAAGTCCTCCAATTCGCGAAATTCGCGAGAATGAGAATCTTGTGCCGCCAGCTGCTGATCCTTCGGAATCTGTTCGAGTGCAGCAGCCCACAATTGCACCACGGCCGTTTCTCGTTCTTTGAGATCGTCTACCAGGTCCTTAGTGTACCAGAGCGAGGCAACCGCAATCAGAACGGCAAACCCGATCAGCCCCAACTTGAGATTGACAGATATACGATACGCTTTCATCTAAACGGCTTCTGAGAACAACTCCAGGAGACCCGAATGCCCGCCTGGCATTCCATTAGCGCAGTGTACGCTACTCCTTCGTTTTTCGGTACGAATGGTATCGATTAAACCAGGATCGTCTGCTCCCTTTTTGGTCCGGATGAAATGAGGCGCGCTGGAACATCAAGAAAATCCGAGATAAATGTAAGATAGTCCCGGGCAGTTGAGGGCAGATCGTCCAGTCTGGTGATCCCTGTAATGTCTTCATTCCAACCGGGAAGCGTTACATACACAGGCTCAACGGTTTCCAGAGTCCGGATATCGCTGGGGAAACGCTGCGTGGTGTTTCCACCCACCACGTATTCAGTACAGACCTCGATTTCATCCAGGTTTGAGAGCACGTCCAGCTTCGTAATTGCCAGTTCCGTGAAGCCGTTTATCATGCTGGTATACTTCAGTGCTACCAGGTCGAGCCAGCCGCATCGCCTCGGCCTAC
>CALBJU010000296.1 GCA_937893205.1 uncultured Bacteroidota bacterium | reverse complement strand
ATCATGATTCCATGCCCTGGTGGAAGTCTTCCATCATTTTCCTGATGTCGTTGCGACCGTATCGGGCAACAATAGGCATTCTGCGGCCTATTCCAAAAGCCTTATCGCTGACTCGGAGTGCCGGAGGTGCCTGTTTTCGTTTGTATTCGTTCCGATCGACCGCATCCAGAATTCCTTGCACCAGAAGCGGATCGTGGCCTGTCTTCCGCACGATATCATCGACATCCATGCGGCTCTCTATATAGCAGCAGAGGATTTCATCGAGGACGGGATAGGGTGGGAGACTGTCCTCGTCCTTTTGATTGGGTCGTAGTTCAGCAGACGGTGCCTTTTCGATGGTCGGTCGAGGGATCCGGTCCGTTTTTGCAAGGGTGTTGATGTACTCGGCCAGCGAATACACATCGGACTTGAATACGTCGGCCAGAACAGCGAGCCCACCGGACATGTCGCCGTACAACGTTGCGTATCCCATCGCCATTTCACTTTTGTTACCCGTGCTCAGCACCATGTGGCCAAATTTATTGGAAGCGGCCATCAGAATGATGCCTCGCGATCGAGCTTGAATATTCTCCTCGGCGATCCCCTCGCGTGTGCCGTCAAAAAGGCCAGATAACGTCGTCCCAAACGCGTTTACCGCGTCCAGGATGGGTACGGTGTGACAGATTATCCCAAGATTTTCTGCCAGGGTCAGCGAGTCGTCCACACTTCCCGCAGTCGAATAGACGGAGGGCATCGTGATACCGATCACGTTTTCGGCGCCGAGGGCATCGACAGCCAACGTGGCAGTAACTGCAGAATCAATTCCTCCCGACAACCCTACGAGCACTCGCTCGAACGCCCCTGTTTTTTCGACATAGTCACGAATTCCAAACACGAGTGCCTGGTAGAGATCGCTGGCGCGATCATGCTCATCGGTTGCCAATGTGGATGGATCGTCCGAATCCCATAGAACGAGCGCCTCTTCGAAGGAAGGCGCCATAGCCTGAATTTGACCATCTGCTCCGTGGACGCGCGAGTCACCATCGAAGATGAGTTCGGTATTGGCTCCGACCAGGTTGACCAGCACGAACGGCATGTGGTAGGTTTTGCATATCTGGGAGATGATTTCTGTGCGCGTTTCGTGTCTTCCATGGGCGAACGGAGACGCGGAGAGATTGATCAGCAGGTCCACCCCCTGACTTACGAGCTCGGCGATGGGATCACGCTCGTAGGTGTGATAGGTGGAAAACTCGGCCAGATTCCACATGTCCTCGCAGATGTGAACGCCCAGACGAACGCCGTGAAAGTCGATGGCCAGCTGCTCCCCGGCGGGCTCGAAATAACGGTCCTCATCGTAGATATCGTAGGTGGGAAGCAGCATCTTATGCGTCACGACGGGTTCGCACCCACTTTCCAGAAGAATCGCTGCGTTGTGCAGACGCTTCCCATGCGGCTGGGGATTACGGACAGGAGCGCCCACGAGAACACCAATCCCCTCCGGAATGTGTTCGTGTACCCAACGCACTGCGAACTCCGTCGCTTCGACAAAATGGGCGTTGTCAAACAGATCGTGGGGAGAGTACCCGACAATACTCAGTTCGGGAAACACGACCAGCTCGGCCCCCATATTCGCAGCTTCCTGCGCCAACTCGACGGTCCGTCGAGCATTCCCAAGGAGGTCGGCCACCGTGGGATTGAACTGTGCGAGGGCAATTTTCATGATGGGCTATGAACGCGTGCTCAGCGAGGAAGATGCAGCGAACAGGTCAGGTCTTCATCCCGATCATTCCCATCATTCTTCCAGTCACTCCACGCTCAGCTCGGTGCGAAAAAAAGACTTCTTTCTCCAAAAAAGTGCATCGATCCGATTTTTCGATGCGAGTCGGTACGAGGCCACATACGATGAGCCGGTCCTCGATTGCGCCGGACAGGTCGACGTGGGGTCGGGGCCAATCGGGGCGCCGCAAGACATGTCGATCGGAGAACTGTGCGGCGACTTCCTCGCCCACTTCGAAGCTCTCTACCGATATGCAGGGACCAATGGAGCATTCGATTTGTGAGGGATTGGCGCCGAGCGAGGACATCTGTTCAACTGTTTCTTCGAGGATCCCACCGACACAACCTTTCCATCCGGCATGACACGCCCCGACAATTCGTTGTTGCTCGTCGACCAGTAAGACGGCGGCACAATCAGCAGCGGAAATGCACAGAAGAATGTTCTCCTGATCAGAAACCAGTCCGTCATATCCAGCGAATAGACCACCTTCTGAAACACGCTTGACCTTGTTTCCATGAACCTGACCCGCCACGGCCATTCGCGCCTCCTCAAATCCCAGGTACTCGGCAGCCCGCTCTCGATTTTCGCGAACCCGGCCGGGTTCGTCTTCCGTTGATAATCCGAGGTTCAGGCTTTGATATGGTCCGGTACTCACTCCGCCTTCTCGGGTCGTGAAAGCAGCTAGAATCATGCCTTTCTGGCCAAAATTCGAAGGTCTGAGTAAGGTCATCGGCATCTGACTCAGGATTGACGCCTGACCGACAGGTGACTCGCGACGGCCTTCTTGACCACTTCGACGGGCATCACATATCCGGTCCACAACTGGAAAGATGCCGCGGCCTGTCCGATCAACATTGCCAGGCCCCCTATCCCAACAGCACCACCCGCGCGGGCATCGATGAGGAAATTGGTATCAGTGGGGTTGTAGACCAGATCGTAGGCCACCTGATCTGATCGCCACTCGAGGTCGTGCGGAAGGGGGGAATCCCATGAATTTGGGTGCATTCCCAATGGCGTCGCGTTGACGATGAGCGATGCCTCAGCCGCGGCCTGGGCGCGGTCATCCCACGAGCAAGCTTCGACACCGTTGATGGCGCGCGCCGTCTCGAGATTTCTGGCCGCCACCAGGACCAATTTGGCGTCAAGCCGCTGAAGAGCCGCATAGGCAACGGCGCGCGCCCCCCCACCGGCTCCGAGAATCAAGACCGTTTTCCCCTTGAAGTCGAGGTCCTGTAGTGGTCCCACGAATCCGGTCACGTCTGTATTATCGCCCACCAGGCGCCCTCGGACACGGTATATCGTATTCACAGCACCGACTGCGTGTGCCGTGGTGGTCATGGAATCGACCATGCCGATGACATCCTGTTTGTAGGGGAGTGTGACATTTCCACCCAGGATGTGGTGCCCATCAATGCTGTTGACGACGGCTTCAAGCTCCGGACGGCTCACCTTCCTGGCCTCATAATGAATGGCCAGGTCGAGGTGTTTCAATGCCGCATTGTGTATCAGCGGGGAGAGGGAATGGTCAACCGGGTTGCCCAGCAGTAGGCACGTGGATTCTTTCGGCGGCGAGGGCGAGGGCGAAGGCGGGGGCATTTCGGAGGGTAGTTCTGGCGATGTGCCGGACGAAATTACCGACGAGGATTGTCGATACTTGATCGATAAAAGATTGCTTTTTCGGTGCTAAGATAGTTCCTTTTCGGACCGTCGGGGAAAATCTTCCGATTCGAACCCATCATTCACTTCGAATTATGTCAAGCTCAATCAGTTTTCTGGATCAAGTACACAGGATGTTTGATAAGGCAGCCGCCCACACCAGTCACGAGGAAGGATTGCTCAAGCAGATTCGCATTTGCAATTCAGTCTATCACATGGAATTTCCGCTCGTGCGGGATGATGGCTCTATTAAAGTGGTCAAAGCCTGGCGCTCCGAGCACAGCCATCATAAGCTCCCCACCAAGGGTGGCATCCGCTTTGCAATGGCGGTCAACGAGGATGAAGTGGCTGCACTGGCCACATTGATGACATTCAAATGTGCCATCGTAAACGTTCCATTTGGAGGTGCAAAGGGTGGAATTCAAGTTGACCGCAAGGAGTTTTCAGAGGCTGAGATCGAGCGAATTACCCGCAGGTATACCTACGAGTTATTCTCGAAGAACTTTATTGGCCCGGGCATTGATGTTCCGGCGCCAGACTACGGTTCGGGCCCGAAGGAAATGGCCTGGATTGTGGATACATACCGCTCCCTCACCAATGATCCACTCACGGCATTAGGCTGCGTGACAGGTAAACCCATAGCCCAGGGCGGCGTCCGCGGCCGCACCGAAGCCACCGGAAGGGGGACCTACTTCGGAATCAAAGAAGCTGTTTCTTTCGCCGACGACATGGAGAGCCGGGGGTTGACCACCGGAATTGAAGGCAAGACAATCATCGTTCAGGGATTGGGTAACGTTGGATACCACGCGGCCAAGTTCATTCAGGAAGGTGGTGGTATCATCGTGGGACTCGCAGAATACGAGGGGGCCATCTACGACGAAAATGGACTGGACGTAGATGCCGTGGTTGCGCATCGAAAGGAAACCGGTTCCATACTGGACTTCCCGGGAGCCACCAATCTGGCCCAGTCATCGGATGCCCTCGAGATGCCGTGCGATATTCTGATTCCCGCCGCTCTGGAAGGCGTCATCACGAGTGAAAACGCCGCTCGAATCAAAGCCAAAATTATCGGCGAGGCAGCCAATGGACCCGTCACCGCCGATGCAGACGCTATTCTGCTAGAAAAAGGAGTTTTGATCATTCCCGACGTTTACCTCAATGCCGGTGGTGTAACGGTGTCCTATTTCGAGTGGCTGAAAAATCTGTCCCACGTTCGCTTCGGTCGAATGAGCAAACGTTTTGAACAGGCCAGTAACGAGAGGATCGTTAAAGCACTGGCTGATTCCATGGGTGCTACCATATCGGAAGAAGAGATGATGCAAGTTACCAAGGGAGCAGACGAGCTCGACCTGGTCAATTCAGGTCTAGAGGAAACAATGGCCACGGCCTACCATGAAATTCGAGACGTCGCCATCGAAAAAAAGACCGACTTCAGGACCGCGGCCTTCATTGTTGCCATCAATAAAGTAGCCGTGTCCTATTCGGAGATGGGCATCTTTCCTTGATCGCTCGCTTGCCTTTCCCTGCTGGGCTCTAGAGCGTTCGCTCTGCTTCAGCGTGGCAGCGCCGATGGCTGACTAGTGTTCAATCGGGCCACGGTGAACGGCAGCCTGCAGTGAAGCGTTCCTTAC
>CALBJU010000295.1 GCA_937893205.1 uncultured Bacteroidota bacterium | reverse complement strand
GGATCTGGAGCAGGACCTTGAGGATGTCGTTTCGGAAACGCTCGCACGTATCTATGCCAATCAAAGTTATTTCAAAGAGGCATCAGCGGTCTACGAAAAGCTCGCAGAACAGAAACCGGACCGGGCCGAGGAGTATATGAGAATGGCTGCCGAAATGAAGCAAAAGTCTTCCTGACAACCCGGGCACTCTTTCATGCAGCATACCGACACGAGAACGGTCATTGGTCTGATGTCCGGAACCAGTCTGGATGGTGTCGATGTCGCAGTGGTCCGTTGTTCGGGCACTGCATCAACCCTTCGTGCTTCCAGTGAAGTCTTTGCGACTATCACCTTTTCTGATGACCTGCGTTCGGATCTGTTCAATGTGAGTGGGGGAAGAGATTCGCCGGTTTCGAGTATTTCAGGGCTAAATGCGCGCCTTGCGAGCACGTACAATGATGCGATCCGATTGGTGTGCCGAGAACATGACATCTCTCTCGATGATATCGACGCAATTGGATCTCACGGGCAGACCATTCATCATGACCCTGCCAGTGGGTCGACGCTTCAGATAGGAGATCCAGCTATTCTGGCTCACCTGCTCGGAATAACGGTGGTTGGAGATTTTCGACAGGCTGATGTTGCGCTGGGGGGGCAGGGTGCGCCTCTAGTTCCGTACCTCGATTGGGCACTGTTTTCTTCTGAAGAAGAGGATCGGGTACTGCTCAATCTTGGAGGAATCGCAAATATTACCTCTCTTCCAGCCGGCTGTGACCGCGACGACGTGGTAGCATTCGATACCGGTCCCGCAAACATGATATTGGATGGACTGGCTACTCGGCTTTTCGATCGCGACTATGACGAGGGTGGTCTCCTCGCTCTGGGAGGTCAACCGGATAGCGATATCGTGTCGAAGTTGATGGAGCATCCCTTTTTTGGACAGACTCCTCCAAAGTCTACCGGACGAGAGCTGTTTGATTCAGCCTACATCGACTCCTTTCTGCGTGAAACGATCCACCTGGACGATGACTCAAAGATGGCGACGGCGGCTCTACTGACCTCTTTTTCGGTTGCCCATGCCCTTCAAAACTTTCTTGAAGGGCTTCCCGCGAAATTGATTGTGTCGGGTGGGGGCCTGCACAACCAGGCCATTATGCGGGGGCTCGAAGCGCAGTTACCCTCCGTCCTCGTTGAATCGCTTGCTGCGTACGGGATGAATCCGGACGCGAAGGAGGCCATCTGCTTTGCGCTTCTCGCCCATGAAGCCTTGAACGGAGTGTCAACGGGGATGCCGTCGGTAACCGGAGCGAGGGGGCGTGCGTTTTTGGGAAAGATCTGTTATTCAGGGACATAAGAAAGCGGGTGGGCGTTCTGCGCTTCGCCTGGATGAAAATCACTCGATGATCTGGTCACTTTAACCCAAGGCTGGCCCTCTAATCCACAAACAGGCCATTTCGTGACGTATTTTACTTTTCCATCATCAGATCTCGCGGATCATGAGTGAACAGT
>CALBJU010000294.1 GCA_937893205.1 uncultured Bacteroidota bacterium | reverse complement strand
ACCGCAGGGAGCACGGCCTCTACCTCTTTGCCCACCTCTTCAATCACGAGAAAATCGCCATCATCCGGCTGGATATAATCCCTGTTCACGTGCATCAGGTATAGGCCCGTCACGATGACGCCGGCCTTCTTCAGGAGGTGATATTGAAAGGCGATGTCAATGATGTGGACCGGCTTGGCCCTCGTCGATCCCTTTACCTCGATGAGATCCCATCCGTAGGGTGTTCGACGCAGGACATCCACGCGCGCGTACAGTCTGCCGACACGGAAGGTGGCCTCAAAGATGGCCGGTACGTCCGTTTCCATCAACTTCTGCGTCTCACGAACCGCGCCGAAGAAGTCAGAGTGATCTACCTCAACACCATCCGGAAATTGCTGGGTGGCCAGATGGCCAATCTGATTTCCTTGTTCGAATATCCACTCTTGAGCGGCCGAAACGGGCGTCGCTAGGTCCCGGCGATTGATCTCCAGCCACAACTTCTTGTGGCACTGGGAGCCGGAGAGGAACTTTGATTTGGAGAGGTATTTGGCCAAATGGAGTAGATATAAGATTCAATTCAAGATATCTAATTTTCGAATCAAAGATTTGTACGCTTCCCTGATAGGCTCCGACTCGAATGAGTGATAAGACCAGAAATTCCGAGTGTTTTAGAAACGTAGATTCCGGCATCTGATTTTTCTGAAAGAGAAGGTGACTTTGTCTCTCAGTGCCTTTTAGTTATCATTTACCAGCGTTTTTACTCAGAAGGTATCAATACCGTGCACACACCAGTCGCCTCCGTCCTCATGTTTCTTGCGGCAGCCGTTCTTGGAGCGCTGGGACAGTTTCTGTATAAGGGGGGCGCCGATGCGGCCACGGGAGGATGGACCACGTACGTCCTCAACCCGCGCATATTGGCCGGAGTCGCATGCTACATCGGCGTCATGGTTCTTTTCGTCGCAGCCTTCAAGCGGGGAGGAGCGCTGTCCGTCTTGTATCCGGTATACGCAAGCACGTTCATTTTTGCGGCGATCATTAGCTTCTACGCCTTTGGCACCGAGATACGACCGATTAACCTGCTAGGGATGGTGCTGCTCGTGGCGGGCATGTACTTGATGGGGCGATAGGGCGACAGGCTCCAATCGAATTATAGAACGACTCAACGATTCCGAACAAATGATCCCAGAAAGTTGGTCTTTACAGGAGATGGTGGACCCGGTCCTGGGGCTCTATGCGCTCTTGGCGGTGGGTCTCCTGGTTGTGTCAGGCCTAGTGTTGCTCGGTACTCACGTCGCGGGCAAGAATGTCTCCTCCATCTGGCAGACGTATCGTGGCTGGCTGATTATGGCGCCTTTATTCCTCGTCACGCTTTGGCTCGGAAGAGTACCAACCATAGTGGGGCTGGGGCTGCTTTCGATGCTCGGATTCAGGGAGTTCGCGAGGGCCACTGGACTGCATCGACACTGGTGGTATACCGTCGCGGTCTACGTCAGTATCGTCTCGTTGTGTGTGCTGGAGCTGATGACAGACCCCCGGACCGGTCTTGCGGGTTGGTACGGGATGTTTATGGCCGCCCCCGTATATGTTATCGCCCTTCTGTTGACCATTCCCGTTTTGCGGAATCGGGCCGAGGGCCAACTCCAGCTTGTGTCGCTGTCTATCGTGGGCTTCATCTACATGGGATGGATGTTCGGCCACCTCGCGTTCCTCGCCAACTCGACCAGTGCCTTCGGCTACCTGCTGTACCTCTTCTTTGCAGTCGAATTGAACGACGTGGCTGCTTTCACTTTCGGGAAACTCTTCGGACGGCGAAAACTCCGAAGCAATGTCAGTCCCAACAAGACGCTGGAAGGATGTTTGGGTGCGCTCGCTGTATCGATGGTTCTGCCCTGGCTGCTCCACTTCTCGTTTCCCCACTTCGGCTGGGTAGAACTGCTTCTCAGTGGGATTATCGTCGGAGTCGGCGGGCAATTGGGGGACCTGACCATCAGCGCGATCAAGCGTGATCTCGGCGTGAAGGATATGGGCACATTGATTCCGGGTCACGGAGGCATTCTGGACCGATTGGACAGTCTCATTTTCACCGCTCCATTCTTCTTCCACATGGTCCGGTGGTTCCATGACCTCTACTGAGCACGAGACAGAGGAGGTTCAGGCTTGGCAGTATGAGCCTGCCGCGGACCGGAATCGACCGCTGGTCGAGCTCCTGCAAGGGTTTCCGAGAGAGCCTCACCTTTGGATGTATGTTCTTAGGACCACCGCAGCACTTGTAATCCGAAGCTGGTTCAAGCTTTACCACCGCTTTGAGATTCGTAACAAGGAGAGGCTTCCCATCGGAAAGTCCTTCATCCTGATAGCCAATCACCAGAGCCACCTGGACACGCCGTGCCTGGTATCGACCATCCCTCTTCGAAATATCCATCGTGCCTTTCCGGCTGCCGCGGCCGATTATTTTTTCAAGGATCTGCCCACCAGCGCCTTCTCCTCAATCGTTGTAAATGGCCTCCCCTTCAAACGCCAGGCCCGCGGAGCCGAGAGCCTCATTCTCTGCCGCGAACTTCTAAAAAATGAGGGAAACATCCTGATCATCTTCCCGGAAGGCACGCGTACCGCTGACGGGACGCCGGGCGTTTTCAAGCCAGGAATCGGGCTCCTCTGTGCCGGCACGGACATCCCCATTGTGCCCTGCTATCTCGAAGGCGCGTTCAAGGCTCTCCCAAAGGGAGCGCGGTTTCCTAGACCCTCAAAACTAGTCCTGCACGTTGGCGAACCAAGGTCTTATGAGGACGCCAGCCCGAGCAAAGAATCCTTCAAGCACATCGCATCTGATCTGGAAGAAGCGGTGTTCAACCTAAGACCGAAATCCTGAAATGACTCGACCCGATTCCGATGCCAGGCGCCCCCTGAAGACGCGAGCTGCGTCATGGGCGGGCCACCTCTCGTCGTTCCTGGCTCGCCATGGTGTTTCCCCGAATGCGATATCGACCATGGGTGTTGCATTCGCCTTACTAGGCGCCGTTTCGATAGGCTATGGCCGCTTTGCAGACAGTATCTCGGCAGAAGTTGGCGCTTTCATGCTGGGGGCAGTTTTCATTCAACTTCGGCTCCTGGCGAACATGCTGGATGGGATGGTAGCCGTAGAAGGTGGGCGCGGAGGACCACTCGGGAATCTCTACAATGAGTTTCCTGATAGAATTGAGGATATCGTCTTGATCGTATCCGCTGGTTACGCCGCGACGGCATCCGGTTGGCCGTTTGCAGAGATTGTTGGTTGGACCGCCTGCGTGCTAGCCCTCCTCGTAGCCTACATCCGAGCGCTTGCTGCAGGAATTGGTGGCGGTCATCCGTTTCACGGCCCAATGGCCAAGCCACACCGAATGTTTCTTCTGACCTGTGGGTGCCTGGTAGCCGCTGCGACCGCTCAAACAGGCATGGCGGGCCAGGTTCTGTTTGTAACACTCGTGATGATGATTCTGGGAATGGCGATTACACTCATCCGCCGACTCGGCGCGGTCAGCCGGGTACTTCGGGGCCGCTAGGTCAGTTCTTGGTGAACGGGTCAATTCCGAGGGGTTGTCGAAGGGCCTCTGGGCTGAAATCACCGTGCGCGAAGAAGTGGATCAGCTCGGGACCGATCACGTCGAAGTTCGAATACATCTCGACATGATTGAAGCGCACGTGTATGGCCGCATGAAAGGGTTGGCCAAGGCTATCGGGCTCGAAGGTGAGGGGCCGAACGGCAAGCGCCCGTTTTCGGCGTTTCCGGATGAACCGTGTCGCCCGATTCTCGATGATCAATCCAATCCGGTAGTCATTGCTCCGGGGAATCGGTGTGTAAGGCGTCGCTGCGAGATCCGCGACGACCGGCCCCATGGCGATCCATGTAAGCACCGAAAACCAGCCCTCTGTTGCGAGCCCAGGAGCCAATTCCTGTAGCGGGCTACGATCATAAACCGCACTCGCCAGATTCTCCATTGGGTAGTGCGTCAGGTAGCGGTTAAACGTATATCCTCCGAGGATATAAGCGAACACGTGTACGCGGTCGTAAGACGCGATGTTATGTTGCTCGACAAACTGATGCAGCGCCTCAACGCCGGCGTCCACGCTCTTGCGTCGATTATAATCTGCGAGGAAGACGTCGAATCCAGCGGAGTCCGCAGTGGTGGCGAACGACTTGATGTCGTCCGAGTCACTTCCTTTCATTATACTTCGGGCGTTCGCGAACTTCCAGTCGAGACCTGGAAGGATGAGAATGGCTTCCCGATTGCTCGGCTGCCGGGGTGATGGTGCAAGCTCTAGCGAGGCGCAGCCGCCGAGCGCAACTAGGGCGAGAGGGACCAGCCAGCTGCAAAAATTCCGTAGATTCATCCCGGATAGTAGGGTTTTGTCCATGAAGAACATGAACATCCTTCCTTGGCACCATGGTCTAACAGACTGACGCCATCGGTCGAGCTCTCCGATCTGGAAAGCATTTCGGCAATCTGCAAGGAATTACTGGAGGCGGTGGTTCGAACCCGAAGTGGCTTAGTATCTGTCTAAGGTAAATCTCCTTCTGGAACTGCCGTGCGAGCTCGGATCATGACAAATCTTTAACCCTACGCTTCCTAATTGGCCTTGGCCCTGGCATTGGAGTTGTCGCGGTACTTGGCATGAAGTCCATTTAGAAAATTACGCAGTGCTTGGTCTTTGCACTCTCGGAAGTGTTTGTGTCCAGGTTTTCTGAAAAATGCACTCAGTTCGTGTTTACTCAGCCAAAAGTCCACACTTTGCAATATTTCAAGAACTTCCCCTGCTTGTAGATTGAGTGCAATCTTTAGCTTCATGAAGATAATATTGTTGGTCAACTCGGATTCTGGCTCGGGAAGAGGGCCCTCTTTTCGGCCACGTTTCTCAACGATCAGCCCATTCAAAAACATGGCCAGTTCTGTGTCCGTACAGTCGACATAGGTGGGATCATCGTCATTTTTAAGCCAGGCGCCAATCTGGGCCCGGGTAACCGTGTGCTCGACGTGCGAAAATAATTCAATCATTTTCGCATCATTCATATCAAAAACAATGCGAATACGGCGCAATACGTCGTTCGTCGTCATATAAAAATCTCAACTATAGTCAACCTGAAATCGATGCTACGACTTCAATATCAAGCAAAAAAGGGTGATGCAGATCGCGGGATGGCATGATTGCTCTTGCTGGTTTATGATCTCCAAAAACCTGAGCATACACGGCATTTACTTGCCCTCACAGATCAATATTCGCAATATAGACCGTAGCCGCGATACCATTTTGGAGCCCACTTCCCGCTGCAATCAATACAAATTCTACGGTGCGCAACGTTTGATCGGTTTGTTCTTCGATTGAACCGATCCTCAGGTGAAGTGACGCAACAATACTACTATTTGTCATCCAAGACGATGAGAAATGAAACGCTGGGAGCTCTCGAAACCGAGTGAAAAGCGGCTTAAAAGTTCTACACAAGTTCAACAAATTGCTGGCCATTGATGCATAACGGTGCACGATCCAGGGAATACACAGCTTGTTTCCCCACCGTCGATTAGAAACAGAAATGCCTCATACGTGCCAGAAACGGCAAATATGAGGCGTTTTTGGGTGCGTGCCCGGAAGGATTTGAACCCTCGACCTCCTGGTCCGTAGCCAGGCGCTCTATCCAGCTGAGCCACGGGCACATCTTCTGCCGGAGTGAGAGCCGGCCAATCATTCGAGTGCAATCCTCTAGCGATTGTTGAAGAGCCTCAAAGATACGCAGAGGGGTGAGCATGGGCCAAGTGAAGTTTTCGGTGAATAGGGGTGTGTTGGGGGCGAGTTCGGGATGAAGTCGGGACGAGCTGTGGCGGCGAATATCGGAATGGGCTTGAGGTTGAGCTCGTCTATTCTTTAATTGAGTGCCCCGTTCACCAACCCGCCGGTATGATGCGTTCATTTGCAGGTTTTCTTTGTGCGCTGCTTCTCGTTTTGATTGTTAGTCCTGTTCAGCCGAGTCAGGCTCAGGATCTCACATCATCTTTTGAATCTGAGATAGACATGGCCGAGTGGCAGGTGCCCTGGGCATCGACGCGTCCGAGGGATCCATTCGTGGCTCCAGACGGCACGGTGTTCTTCTGTGGCCAGGCGGGCGGATATATCGGCTCGCTCAATCCTGTCACGGGTGAGATGAAGCAGTATGACATCGGGGAGGGCGCTGGACCGCACAATCTGATTGTCGCCGATGATGGCATGGTCTGGTACGCAGGCAATCGCAGGGGCCATATCGGGAGATTGAATCCCGATACAGGAGAAGTCACCCAGTTCCCTATGCCTACTGCGGCGGCG
>CALBJU010000293.1 GCA_937893205.1 uncultured Bacteroidota bacterium | reverse complement strand
TTACCAAGCTCGGACAGCGCATCGCGCGCGGATATTTCGATGATGCCGAACGCATTTATCGTTCGTCCAAATCGACGCGTCGATTCGTTGTTGTTATGGCGCTCGCGTCTATCGCCATTTTGTGGTCACCAGGACTTGGAGACCTACTCACCGTCATGACAGTGATTGGTGCTGGCCTCGCGATTGCACTGAGGGAGGTTCTGCTCTCCATCTGCGGGTGGGCGCGAATTACCCTTCTCTCGTCCTTCAAGGAAGGAGACCGAATTGAGATTAATGGTCTTCGGGGCGATGTCATCGACGTTCGAGTAATGCGGACGACCTTGATGGAAATCGGTGGATGGGTCGATGCCGACCAGAGCACCGGGCGCATCGTCCACTTTCCCAACAGCTGGATTTTTCAGCACGCGCTCTACAACTACACACGGTCCTTTGGCTTCATCTGGAACGAACTACCCCTGACACTGACTTTCCGGAGCAACTGGCGTGCAGCCCGGGACATCATGATGAAATACGCGGAGGAGTCGGCCGCCATCGTTGAACAACAGGCACGAAAGGAAATCCACCTAATTTCCAGAGAGTTTCTGATCCACTACTCCATCCTGACACCATTCGTCTACGTCCGAATTGTTCAGGACGGCGTTGAACTCACGCTCCGATATTTATGCGAAGCTCGAAAAAGACGCGGGTCTGAGCATGCGCTCTCGATGATGATTCTGGACGATTTCCGTGTGCACCCCGAGATTGAGATCGCTCACCGCGTCCTTGCCACCCTTCCGCCTGCCGCTTCTCAGTTCGGGAGTATTCCTCCCAAGATGCCCCTCCCCTCGTCGAAGCAGTAATTTGCCTTGACAAGGGAGTCACCCTATCTTTGCAACGTGAGAATCGATGTGGCACATACAACGAGTGTTTGGACTACCTGGTGGTGGAACTCCTCCAACGGGTATGTGCCTGCTTAAAACAGAAAGTCAGCCGAGCTGATACCAATCTGATTTGCACCGCCCGTTACGAATTGTGACGGGCTTTTTTATTGATTATGGTTTCCTACGAAGAATTTATAGGCCACGTTGAAACGGCCCGCGAAAACGGCGCGGATAGGATCATTGTGCCCATACATCGGCGTCTGGGTGCAGACCTGTTGACGCCTGTGAGCGCGTTTTTCCAACTAAGGGAGGGCGCGCAGAGGCCATTCCTCCTCGAGTCGGTTGAAGGTGGAGAAATGCTAGCGAGATACTCGTTTTTGGGGAGAAATCCGTACATGACGGTGCGAGCGGAGGGAAAGCATACGTCTGTTGAGCTGAGTGACGGCACCGTCGAAGAGCACGAGACATCCGTTTTTCGTGTCCTTTCGGACCTACTGGACCGCTACACCGAGGTAGAAATGTCGGACCTGCCTCGTTTAACCGGTGGTGCGGTCGGTTATTTCTCATACGACTGCGTCCGCTTGATCGAGAAGATACCCGAAGACAATCCCAGCGATATCGACGTGCCAGATGCGCTCTGGTGCTTCTACGATACGATTGCGGCCTTCGACCACGTCAAACACCAGCTGGTGTTGATTGCCAGCGTATTTATTACGGAGCAGACCGACCTCTCAAGCGCATATCAGGAAGCTGTCCAACGACTTACAGACCTTGAAACCACGTTTTCCACGCCGGTTCAACCCGGTTCGGACAAGGTCGAACTGAAGGGAGATGTAGAATCCAATACAGCCCAGGTCGAGTTCGAACGGGCCGTAGAGGCCGCCAAGAAATACATTTATGAAGGCGACATCTTTCAGGTCGTTCTGAGTCAACGATTTTCTTCCAGATTTTCGGGCGACCCGTTCAATCTATACCGGGCCCTGAGACAGGTCAATCCATCGCCTTACCTGTTTTACTTGGATTTTGAAGATTTCAAGCTTGTTGGTTCATCTCCTGAAGTTCTCGTCCGGGTCGAGGATGGTCGCGCCAAACTGCTACCCATCGCTGGAACTCGGCCCCGGGGGCGCGACCATGACGAGGATGAGGCACTGGCCGAAGAGCTGCTCGCGGACCCAAAGGAGCGGGCCGAACACTTGATGCTCGTCGACCTGGGTCGAAATGACCTCGGACGCATCAGCGAGTATGGCTCGGTTCAGGTCGAACGTTACGCCTACATCGAGCGTTACTCGCACGTAATGCACATCGTCTCTTCTCTTGGTTCGACGCTGGCCGCCGGCCGAAATCCGGTGAGTGCCCTGGAGTCATGCTTTCCTGCTGGCACAGTGAGCGGAGCCCCAAAAGTTCGAGCCATGCAGATCATAGAAGAGCTCGAGCCGTGTCGGCGAGGAGTGTACGCCGGAGCTGTGGGCTACTTCGATTTTCGTGGCAACATGGATACCTGCATCACCATTCGAACCATGTTGGTCACCGATGACGTTGTTCATATTCAGGCGGGTGCGGGAATCGTTGCAGACAGCATTCCAAGGGTTGAATACGAGGAAACACTCAGTAAAGCCCGAGCACTTCACTCAGCCATGAATGTGGCTGCAGGAGAACTGTTGTGAGGTCTTTTAAACAATACTTTCAAGCATCGTTCGGAGCGTCTGCACTACCTTTCGTCACAGGTCTTCACTCACCCAAGTCACGAACGGAATAAGATGGGAATCAAGGAACTAATCTTGCAGAAAGGCTGGGCCGGACGCACGATCGATCGCGACGAAACCGTAGATCGATTCAATCCGATTATCCGCGTGATGAATGAACTCATGCAATTTTATCTGGCGGCTTCCGAAGCTGCGGGCGACAACGCAAAACAGGCAGCTATTAACGGCAGTCTGCGTACGCTCAGAATGGACATTGGAAAAATGTGTGAGACTGTTTTCAGTTGCGGCGGAGTCGCCTACAACGGCATCGATTTGAATCCGGAAGATTATCGCCTCGGAACTGCTCTTTCCGCTAGAATCCTGGCACAAGAGGCAAAACTCGAATCGGCTCTCGATGACGAAACAAATATTGAACACCAGATGCGCTCGCGAGCGATTCTCGGGGTCGTCACTGAAAATCAGAAAGAGCGACTTCACTCTCTTCGAGGATTATAAGCTGCGTATCCTATGCCTGCAACGCCAGAATTGAAGCCTACTGAGACCAACTTCCCTGCAATCGTGGTATCCGGAATTCAGCCCTCGGGGACCCTCCATCTTGGAAACTACTTTGGTGCCATTCGTCAGCATATCCTGCTGCACGATCAGTTTCAATCCTATTTTTTCATAGTCAATTATCACGCTTTGACGACGCTCCAGGATCCGGAAGCACTCAAGAAGTACACGATAGACGTTGCACTCGACTACCTGGCCCTGGGATTTGACCCATCCAAATCCAACCTGTTTTTGCAGAGCGATGTGCCGCAGGTGACCGAGTTGTCGTGGATATTCTACACCATCACTCCGGTCTCCCAGCTCGAAAAGGGAGTTTCTTTCAAGGACAAGGTCGCACAGGGACTGACGGCCAATGCGGGCCTGTTCAATTATCCGATTTTACAGGCCGCCGATATTCTGGTCTACGGCGGGACGCAGGTGCCCGTCGGAGCAGATCAGAAGCAGAATGTTGAGATCTGCCGAGATCTGGCCGCCCGGTTCAACGACCGGTTCGCAAGTGAAAATCCCATTCTGCCTATACCCGAGCCTTACATCCTGGATGACGTGGCCGTCGTACCGGGTACGGACGGCCGAAAGATGTCGAAAAGTTACGGAAACACCATTGGTATTTTCGACGAGGGTAAGGAGCTGAAAAAGAAGGTCATGAGCATAGTGACGGATTCGACTCCCCTGGAAGATCCAAAAGATCCAGACACATGCAACGTCTTTGCCCTGATAAGCCTGTTCGCAAGTGACGACCGACGAGAAGAGATAGCTGCGGCGTATCGCGCCGGCGGATACGGCTACGGGCACGCGAAAAACGATCTGCTTTCATTGATCACCGAAACCTTTGCCGAGGCCCGCGAACGCAGGCGGACCCTCGAAACTGACACCGATTATGTGATCGACGTATTGCGTGCCGGCGGAGTTCAGGGACGCGAACAAGCCGAACGAATCATGGAGCCGGTCCGCACGGCCGCGGGCCTGATCACCACGTATTGAAGATGCCATGATTCTCATCATTGAC
>CALBJU010000292.1 GCA_937893205.1 uncultured Bacteroidota bacterium | reverse complement strand
ATCGTGTCCGCTTTCGGGAGTGCGACAAGATGGGTGTCGTTTACCACGTCCACTATCTGGACTGGTTTGAGGTTGCCCGTACCGAGGCCCTGCGCGACCTGGGTCTTCCCTATAAGCAGATTGAAGAGAGCGGCTACATTCTTCCGGTCACCGACCTGGCGGCAAAATTTCACCAGCCGGCTCGGTATGACGATGAGATCATCGTGGAAACCAGGGTATCGATCTCTAAATCGGCAGTGCGCATCACCTGCGAATATGTCATCCGAAGGGAGGCAGACGAACTGAAATTGGTAACCGGGCATGTGACGCTTTGTTTTTTTGACCCCGAGCGATCCAGACCCGTTGCGGCCCCCGATGAGTTTCTGCGGATTCTCCGAGGTGATCGCTGATGCGACCCAGCTACGTAACACAGGATGTCCTGGAGCGCATTATTGATCAGGCGCTGGAAGAAGATCTGGCCGGCGGGGACGCTACGAGCCGGGCTACCATTGCCCCCGAGACACGTGCGCGGGGCCAATTTATCGCCAAAGAGTCGGGTGTTCTTGCCGGATTGGAAGTGGCTGAATCGGTATTTCATCGGCTCGATCCCGGTATTCAGATCCATTGGCTGCAATCCGATGGCTCCCAGGTCGTATCGGGGAAGACCTATGGACGAGTTGAAGGAAACGCGATCTCAATTCTTGAGGGTGAGCGTCTGGCCCTGAATATCATGCAGCGGATGAGTGGAATTGCTTCTGCCACTCGAAAAATGGTCGATTTGCTCGAGGGTAGTACCACTGTCCTGCTGGATACCCGCAAAACAGCGCCGGGGCTAAGAATACTGGACAAGTGGGCGGTCCTGCTTGGAGGCGGAAGCAATCACCGCGTCGGACTGTTTGATATGATCCTGATCAAGGAAAATCACATTGCCGCGGCGGGTAGTCTTGAAACCGCGCTGGATAGAACCGCCGAAAAGGGACTGAAAGTGGAGATTGAAGTGACTTCCCTGGCAGAGCTGAAACGAGTTTTGGATCACGGTGGGGCGGATCGCGTGATGTTGGACAACTTCGTCTCCGTCGATGCAGATGGAGTTGTGGACACGAGCGCACTTCTCGAAGCTGTACGACTCGTTCAGGGGCAACTCGAAACGGAGGCCTCTGGCAATATCACGTTGAATGCGGTGAAGGCCATCGCAAAAACAGGTGTAGATTTTATTTCCAGCGGAGCGCTGACGCATTCGGTTCATGCGCTGGATTTGTCGCTACTCGTATCGATCGAAGAGTAGATTCCGGTAATGTGAAAAGAATGCCCCCAGAG